>NZ_LJHZ01000061.1:0-49689 GCF_001296055.1 Novosphingobium sp. AAP93 | reverse complement strand
GCAAAGTGGGGAATTTTACTTTGCCACTTCCGGGGATTTTTACAGTGCCGTTGACAGAAGTGCTGCGCGGACCGCAGGGGACGCTGTTCGGCGCGGGTTCGGAAGGCGGCACGGTGCGCTTCATCACGCAGCAGCCCAGCCTTGACACGATCAAGGTCTATGGCCGCGCAGAAGGTGCCGCTACCCAGCATGGCGCGGCGAGCGGCGAAGGCGGTGTCTCGATCAGCGCGCCGATCATTGCCGGCAAGCTCGGCATCGCCGCCAGCGGCTACTATCGCCGCGATGGGGGCTGGGTCGACCGGATCAGCTCGTTCACCAATCGGGTCGTCCAGAAGAACGCCAACTCCACCGACAGCTACGTCGGCCGCATCGCGCTGACCTGGCAGCCGGTCGACAACGTCAAGATCACGCCCGCAGTCTACTACCAGAACATCAAGGCGGCCGACAGCGGCGAGAGCTGGGAAGTCTACTCGGACTACGACAACCATGTGTTCCGCAACGCCAACCAGCTTGCCGAAACAAGCCGGGACCGCTTCACCTTGGCTTCGCTCAATGTCAGTGTCGGTCTCGGCGGCGTCGATGTGATCGCCGTGGGCTCCTACTTCGATCGCAAGCAGTCCTTCGTGCAGGACTACACGAACTTCGACCAGACCCTGTTCACAGGCGTCAACGCCCTGCCCTTCTTCCCCGAGCAGAACGCGCCATCAGACTTCCTCGTCGCGCAGAAGAACTGGACGGGCGAGCTGCGTCTGCAATCGAACAATCCCTCGAGCCCGCTGACCTGGGTGCTCGGCGGGTTCTACTCGCACGCGCAGCAGACTTCGCTGCAGGTCGTGACCGATCCCTACCTGCCTGTGTACCTGTTCGGCGCCCCCAGCCCGGTCGCCGGCTTCTCGGTCTACGACCAGAATGCGGTCTCGACCGACGAGCAGGCGGCGCTCTTCGGGCAGGTCACCTACAAGTTCACCGACAAGCTCTCGGCCATCGCCGGCCTGCGCTACAGCCACACCGTCTTCACGATCCGCTCGGTGGCGCAAGGCTTTGTCGTCGGTCCGCTGGTGGATGACCGCGGCCGCCAGAGCGAAAACCCGATCACGCCCAAGTTCGGCCTCAACTATCAGGCGACGCCCGATACGCTGGTCTATGCCTCGGCTTCGCGCGGCTTCCGTGTCGGCGGCTACAACCCGCAGGTCGGCACATTCTGCGGGCCGGAGCTTGCCAGCATCGGCTATCCGAACGGGCGCCCGACCAACTTCAAGTCGGACTCGGTGTGGAGCTACGAACTCGGCGTGAAGAGCAAGTTCGGCGGGCTCGGCAGCGTGCAGGCGAGCGTCTACCAGATCGACTGGAACGACATCCAGCAGGCGGTCGCGCTCAATTCCTGCGGCTTCCAGTTCACCAACAACCTCGGCAAGGCACGCAGCCGCGGCTTCGACTTGCAGCTCGAAGTCCGGCCGACCAATCGCCTCACTCTGCAGGCCGAGATCGGCTACGTCGACGCGCAGTTCCGCGACACCGTGCGCGGCGGCCCGACCGCTGCGGCGCCGTTCGTCAGCAAGGGCGATGCCGTGCTTGGCGCGCCGTGGACGGCATCGTTCCACGCCCAGTACGATTTCGACGTGTTCCGCGAGAAGGGCGGCTATGTCCGGTCGGACTTCGACTACCGCTCGAAGCAGACCAAGCTGCCGCCCTACCTCAATCCGGCCAACGGCGCGATCGACACCGCACTTACCCTGCCGCCTGCGGTTGCCTTCTGGTCGGCGCGGATCGGCGTACGTCCGGGCAACTTCGACATCTCGCTGTTCGTCAACAACATCCTCGACAAGGCCACCTGGACCCGGCGCGAGCGGGCACAGAACCCGTTCGAGTTCTTCCGCCGGGAAACCCTGCGGCCGCGCACCTTCGGCGTGACCGCCAGCTACCGCATGTAAGACACCCTGCTGCGCCGCACCGCCGATCAGGGCGGGCGGCGCAGACGGACTGGAGACCGCCGGAATGAAGACCATGCGCCGCCTGCTTGCCGCTGTCGCTATCGCTGCGCTGGTTCCGACCCTCCCCGCGGCCGCAAAAGCCGCTCCCAGGCCGGTGACGCGCTTCATCAACGGCCATATCTACACCCCGCAAGGCTGGCGCAGCGCGATGGATGTGGCCGGCCAGCGGATCGTGCGCATCGGGACCGCCGCACAGGCAAAGGGCTGGCCGCGCGCCGGAGCCAAGGTCGTCGATCTCAATGGCCGCACCGTCATGCCCGGCCTCTACGACATGCATGTCCACCCTGTGCTGCAGGCCAAGGGTGATGAAGGCCGCTGCCGGGTGCCGCAGGATGCGGCACCACAGCGCCTGCTCGAGCTCGTGGCCGCATGCGTGAAGGCCACCAAGCCCGGCGACTGGGTCAGCGGCGGCCAGTGGCAGGCCTCGCTGATGACCGGCACGCCGATCACCGCCGCGACGCTCGATGCCGTCTCGCCCGATAATCCGGTCATGCTGTTCGACGTGAGCGGCCACAGCGTCTGGGCCAATTCGCGCGCGCTGGCCGCCGCGGGCATCGGCCCCGGCACGCCCAACCCCGAAGGCGGCATCATCGAGCGCGATGAGAAGGGCAATCCCACCGGCATCCTGCGCGAGACCGCCGGGCGCCTGCTCACCGTCAAGGTTCCACCGCAGCCGCAGGCCGAGACCGAGCGCCAGCTTGCCGCGCACCTTGCCATGCTCGCCGGGTTTGGCGTCGTGGGCTATGTCGAGGCGATGGCCTACCGCGACGACCTCGAAGTCTACGCGGCCCTCGCCGACAAGGGTGTGCTCCACCAGCGCGTGCAGGCCTGCATCGCCTATTCCGAATCCGGCCGCCCCAACCCGGCCTTCGACCAGACGCTGGCGGATCGCGCGAAGTTCGCCCGCGCCACTTTCAACGCCAACTGCGTGAAGGTTTTCGCCGATGGCGTCCCCACCGAAAGCCACACTGGCGCCATGCTGGCCGATTATCAGGCCGGCCAGCCCAACGCTCCGGCGCGCGGCCTCCTGCTGTTCGATCCCGCCGCAATGGCCAGGGATGTCACCCGGTGGGACAAGCTTGGCGTCACCGTCCTCTTCCACGCCGCCGGAGACCGCGCCGTGCGCGCCTCGCTCGATGCCATCGAAGCCGCGCGCAAAGCCAATGGGTTAGGGGGTCCGCTGCATCAGGTCGGTCATTCCACCTTCGTCGACCCCGCCGACCTGCCGCGCTTCAGGGCGCTCAACGCCGCAGTCGAGTTCTCTCCCTATCTGTGGGACCCGCAGCCGATCAACGACGACATCACCAGCGCCGTCGGCAGCCCGCGCATCGACCGCGTCTGGCCGATCCGCGAAGGCTTTGCCGCCGATGCACTGGTGATCGCAGGTTCGGACTGGGCGGTCGTGCCCACCCCCAACCCGTGGATCGGCATCGAGACCGCCGTCACCCGCCGCAATCCCGGCGGCGGCACACGCAGCTACGGCCTTGCCGAGGCGATTACGCTCAGCCAAGCGATCACCATGTTCACCATCAACGCGGCCAAGCGCATCGGGCTTGCCGACAAGGCAGGCGCACTTGAGGTGGGCAAGTACGCCGATTTCCTCGTGCTCGACCGCGATCCCTTCGCCATCCCCGTCACCGAAATCCACAGCACCACGGTTCTGGAGACATGGGTGGGCGGCAAGCCGATCTTCACGCGGACCAAGGGCTGAACCCGATGTGGCGGCGCCTCGTCTGCCTTGCCCTTCTCTCCGGTCTCGCCGCTTGCCAGCGCGCCCCTGATCTGCCGCCTGTCGCGTCCCGCGGCGATATTGCAACCGTCGAGGCACAGGCCTCCGAATGGCCGAGCTACGGCGGCCAGCCCTCCTCGACCAAATACTCGTCGCTCGATCAGATCAACACCGCCAACGTCGCCAGCCTCCGCAAGGCATGGACCTGGCACTCGGGCGAAGTCTCCACCGGCACCGAACAGGTAGACGCCACCGTCGGCGAAATGACGCCGATCTACGTCAACGCCTGCCTCTACGGCTGCACCCCCTATGGCCGCGCCGTCGCGCTCGATCCTGCCACCGGCCGCGAGCTCTGGTCGTTCGACCCAAAGAAGCCGCGCACCGGCAACATGTACCACGAGAACTACTGCCGCGGCGTCGCCTACTGGCAGGCCCCGGACGCCGCCACGCGCGCGCAGCCCTGCGGCAAGCGCATCCTCTACGGCGCGCAGAACGCCGTCCTTCATGCGCTTGATGCCGATACCGGCCACCTCTGCACCGGCTTCGGCCAGAACGGCCACGTCGATCTCGGCGCGATGGACTACAAGGGCGAAGGCAAGCCCGCCAATACCTCCCCGCCTGCCGTCTGGGGCAATGTCGTCGCGCTCGGCACCGCGGTGCAGGACAACATGTACCGCAATTCGCTCGACGGTATCGTCCGTGCCTTCGACGTTGTCACCGGCAAGCCGCTGTGGTCATGGAATCCGATCCCCGACGACATATCCGCCGTCACCGGCGCGGCCAATGCCTGGGCGCCGCTGTCGGTCGATGCCAAACGGGGCTGGCTGTTCCTCCCCACCGGCAGCGCCAGCTGGGACACGCTCGGCGTCAACCGTCTGGACCGCATCCCCGATGCCAACGCCGTCGTCGCGCTCGACATGCGCACCGGCCGCAAGGTGTGGTCCTACCAGACCGTCCACCATGACCTGTGGGACTATGACCTCCCTGCCGCGCCGACGCTCGCCACCATCGACCACAACGGCCGCCCCGCCGAGGCCGTCATCCAGGCCACAAAGACCGGCAACATCTTCGTGCTCGACCGCGAGACCGGAAAACCGCTGTTCCCCGTCGCTGAACGCCGCGTCCCCGCCAGCACCATGCCCGGCGAACGCGCCTCGCCCACCCAGCCCATGCCGCTCCTCCCCCGAGCCGTCACCTCGCAGCGCCTGCGCCCCGAGGATGCATGGGGCCTGCTCGGCTACGACACCGCCGCCTGCCGCACGCGCCTCAAATCACTGCGCAACAAAGGCCTGTTCACGCCTCCCAGCGTGGGCGGTTCGCTGCTCCATCCCAGCTTCCTCGGCGGCACCAACTGGGGCGGACTGGCCTACGATCCGACGACCGGACTTGCCGTCGTCAATTCCTCTAACCTAGCCGCCTCGGTCCGCCTTGTCCCCCGCGCCAAGTTCGATCCAGGGCGCGACCTGCACCCCGGCGTCTCCTACTACGAGATGCAAGGCTCGCCTTATGTGATGCTGCGCGAAGTGCTGATGTCCCCGCTCGGCGTCCCCTGCAATCCGCCGCCATGGGGCCGCCTCACCGCCATCGACATGAAGACCGGCCAGACCCGCTGGCAAGTCCCCTTCGGCCGCCTAACCACCTCCAGCGGGATCACCTCGCCCACATCGTGGGGCGCACCCAACCAGGGCGGCCTCATCGTCACGCGCGGCGGCCTCGTCTTCATCGGCGCCAGCCTCGACAGCCGGCTGCGCGCCTACGATATCCAGACCGGGCGCGAGTTGTGGCAGGCCTTCGTCCCCGCACCCGCCACCGCCACGCCGATGACCTTCCGCCACACTGACGGAAAGCAATACGTCGTTGTCAATGCCGGCGGCCACGGCGGCTTCGGCACAAAGCTCAGCGATGCGCTGGTGGCGTTTGCGCTGCGCTGAGATCCTCGCAGCCCGCGCGCCGATAGGCCTGCGGCGTCATCCCGAAGTGGCGCCCGAACCGGCGGATAAAGCTCGCGCTTTCGGCAAATCCCACCGCCAGCGCGATTTCCGCGACATCGCGCCTGCTTTGCCTGAGCAGCCGCGCCGCCGCCTGCATCCGCCGCTCGTTGACCAGATCGCGCCAGCGCAGCCCTTGCGCGCGCAGCCTGCGGTTGAGGGTTGCCGCCGAGACCCCCATTGCCGCCGCCACGTCCTCCAGTTGCGGCGCGCTGTCGAGCGGACTGGCCTCCAGCGCCCGCACCACGGCGCCGAGCGACGTTCCCCGGCGTACAGTCTCCCCGGCGCGCCGGCGCAGATGCTCCTCGACGATCGGGAACAGCTCCGGATCGATCACCGGGCTGGTCCACTCCAGAAAGCGCGCCTCGAACGTGAAGGCATTGGTTTCGGTATCGAAGAACACTGGACACCGGAAGAATTCGCGGTAGACCCGCTCGTCCCCCACGCACGAATGCTCGAAGCGCACGTCTGTCAGTTCGAACTCGCCGCCGACATAATGGCGGCACATGTTGTGCATGATCGCGATCGAGAATTCCGCATCCTGCCGCCGCGATTGCAGGGTCTGGTCGGTGATCTGGTACTCGAACGTGGCCAGCCCCTCGTCCGCACTGAACCGGTTGCGCGCCGCATCCTGGATCGTTGCAAGATAGGCCGCAAACCCGGTGAACGCATCGCGCAGCGACGGCGCGCTGAGAAAGAGGAACCCCAATGCGCCCAGCGAGTTGAGCGCGCCGAGCCGCCCCGCCTGCAGCCCGAGATAGGGGTTGCCCGCCTCGGCTGCGGCGCGCTCGAGGAAGGCAAGGAACTGCTCAAGCGGCATCACCCCGCGCGCATTGTCGAGATCGTCCCGCCTGAGCGAAAACCGGGCCAGCATCGGCTCCGGATCGCAGCCGACAAGATCGAGGCAATTGACCACGTGGCGCAGCACGAGGACCGAGATCGTCGGCTTCAACATGCCCGCTTCCGTCTCACGCGCCAGCTCCCGCATCCACCCTCCGGATCGGACATTTTCGCAGGGTGCACTGCTGCGGCAAGGGTGCCGTCCGAATTTGGCCGCTTCGGCCAAGCCTTGCGCCTCCCCCGGCAGGCCTATTCGTTCCCGCTACCGCCCAACGAAAGTTCGTGACGCATGATACGCATTAGACAGGCCCTGCTCGCCAGCGCGATCCTCGCCGGTGTCCCCGCCTTCGCGCAGCCCGCGCCGGTCGATCTCGTTTTCTTGCATGGCACAGTGCTGACCCCCACCGGCACCGCACAGGCACTGGCCGTCTCCGGCGGGACCATCGTTGCGACTGGAACCGACGCGGAAATCGCCGCCATGGCCCCGGCCTCCGCACGGACCGTCGATCTCGCGGGCCGCACCGTCATGCCCGGCCTCTATGACATGCACGTCCACACCTACTTCGCCGGCCGCGACAAGCTCTCCTGCCGGTTCCCCCAGGGCGCGGACGCCAGGACCATCGTCGCCGCGGTGAAGGCCTGCGCGGCCAAGGCCAAGCCGGGTGAATGGATCACCGGCGGCAGCTGGGTCGGCGCCGCATTCAAGCCCGGCGAGCAGAACAAGCGCCTGCTCGATGCCGTCGCGCCCGACAACCCCGTCATGCTCAACGACGAGAGCCTTCACAGCGTCTGGGTCAATTCGAAAGTCCTCGCCATCGCCGGGATCACCCGCGCGACCAAGGACGTGCCCGGCGGCGTCATCGACCGCGATGCCAAGGGCGAGCCCACCGGCGTCCTGCGCGAAGTGGCCGCGCGCGACATCGAGCAGTTCATGCCCAAGGCCACGACCGAACAGCAGATGCAGGCGATCAAGGTCGCGACCGACGAGATGCTCTCCTACGGCATCGTTGGCTTCACCGATGCCGCCGTCCGGCGCGAAATGATCGGCGGGCTATCTGCTTACGCCAAGTCCGGCGGCCTCAAGCAGTACGCGCGCGGCTGCATCGTCTGGGGCCCCAACAACGGCAACAGCGAGGACCTCATCCCGCAGCGGCAGGCGTGGAGCGGCGGCCGGCTCCAGCTCGATTGCGTCAAGATGTTCCTCGACGGCGTGCCCTTGGAAGGCCGCACCGCCGTCATGCTCGCGCCCTACGAGCACCGCGGCGGGCCGCATGACGATCCGGGCCCCGGCGGCGGCAAGGGCCTCAAGCTGATCCCCGAGGACAAGCTCTTCCCCGCCGTCACCGCGTTCGACCGGCAGGGCATCCAGATCAAGTTCCACGCTGCCGGTGACGGTTCGGTGCGCGAGGCGGTCGAGGCCATCGCGGCAGCCCGCAAGGCCAATGGCGATGCAGGGCCGCACCACGAAGTCGGCCACAACACCTTCATCGACCTCGCCGACGTTCCGCGCGGCCACGAACTGCACTTCACCTGGGAACTTTCGCCCTACATCTGGTGGCCCACGCCGATCACCTCGGTCGATATCGCCAAGGCGGTCGGTCCCGAGCGCATGAGGCGCCTCTGGCCCATGAAGGATGTGTTCGAAAGCGGCGCCAACGTGGTGACCGGCTCCGACTGGCCGGTGGTCCCCTCGGTCAATCCGTGGCTCGCGTTCGAAACGCTGGTCACGCGGCAGGTTCCCGGCGCGACCGGCGAGCCGATCAACGCGGGCCAGCGCATCACCCGCGAGCAGGCCATGGCCGTGTTCACCCGCAACGGTGCCGCCGAGATGGGCCGGCTCGACAAGGGCGGCACGCTGGAACCCGGCAAGCTTGCCGATCTCATCGTGCTCGATCGCAACCCGCTGACCGTGCCCGTCGGCCAGATCCACGATACCAAGGTGCTCGCGACCTTTATCGCGGGCGAGCAGGTCTACGCCGCGCCCTGAGGCCCTTCCGCGAGCGCGCCGGCTGCGGCATGCGCGCTCGACCAGGCCCACTGGAAGTTGTAGCCGCCGAGCCAGCCCGTCACGTCGACCGCTTCGCCGATGGCATAGAGCCCCGGCAATGTCTTGGCCTCCATCGTGCGCGAAGAAAGGCCCGCGGTGCTGATCCCGCCTGCGGTCACTTCCGCTTTGGCGAAGCCCTCGCTGCCGCTGGGCGTGAAGACCCAACGCCGAAGCTTGGCTTCTGATGCACGCAGAACCTTGTCCTGCGTCTGGCCAAGCTCGCCCGCAATGCCCACGCTTTCGGAAAGCCGTCCTGCCAGACGCTCCGGCAGCGCCGCCCCCAGCACCCGCGCCATCGCGGCACGCGGCCGTTCGCGCTTGGCGGCCAGCAGCCAGTCCTGCGGCTGATCCGGCAGGAAATCGATGCTCACGCTCTCACCCGGCCGCCAGTAGGACGAGACCTGCAGGATCGCCGGCCCCGAAAGCCCCCGATGGGTAAACAGCGCCGCCTCTCGGAACGCGGCCTTGCCTGCACGAGCAACCACGTCCGCCGAAACACCGGACAGTTCGCGAAACAGGATGTCCTCCCCCGCCAAGGTCAACGGCACCAGCGCCGGACGCGGCTGCACGACCTTGAGGCCAAACTTGCGCGCCAGATCGTAGGCAAACCCGGTCGCGCCCATCTTGGGGATCGAAGGCCCGCCGGTCGCGATCACCAGCGCGGCGGCGATGACCGTTTCAGCCCCGAACCCGACGCGAAACAGCCCGTCCGCATGGTCCACCGCGCCCACCGGCTCGCCGCAGCGCAAGTCCACCCGGCCTGCCGCGCACTCCTCCAGCAGCATCGCGACAATCTGTTTGGCCGAACCATCGCAGAACAGTTGCCCCAGCGTCTTCTCGTGCCAGGCAATCCCGTATCGCTCAACCAGTGCGAGGAAGTCCGCCGGTGTATACCGGCTCAGCGCCGAACGCGCGAAATGAGCGTTCTCGGAGAGATAGCGATCCGGCGCAGTGTGGAGGTTGGTGAAATTGCACCGCCCTCCCCCGGAAATCAGGATCTTCTTCCCCGGCGCATCGGCATGATCGAGCAGCGCGACTCTCTTGCCGCGCTGCCCTGCAAGGCCCGCACAGAAGAGCCCCGCCGCCCCGGCGCCGAGCACGATGACGTCATGCGTCGGCGCCATAGGACGAGGATCAGATATGCAACGCGCGCCCGTAAGCCGCGAGCACGCTCTCGTGCATCATCTCCGAAAGCGTCGGGTGCGCGAACACGGTGTGCATCAGTTCGGCCTCGGTCGTCTCGAGCGTCTTGCCTACGACATAGCCCTGGATCAGCTCGGTCACTTCCGCGCCGATCATGTGCGCGCCGAGCAGTTCGCCGGTCTCGGCATCGAACACGGTCTTGATGAAGCCCTCAGCCTCACCCAGCGCGATCGCCTTGCCGTTGCCGATGAAGGGGAAGTTGCCGACCTTGACGGTGTGGCCTGCTTCCATGGCCTTGGCTTCGGTGAGGCCCACGCTCGCAACCTGCGGGTGGCAGTAAGTGCAGCCTGGAATGTTGAGCCGGTCCATCGGGTGCGGGTGGACTTCGGTGTTGCCAAGCGCCTGCGCAATGGCTTCGGCCGCAATCACACCCTCGTGGCTCGCCTTGTGTGCCAGCCACGGCCCCGGCGTCACGTCGCCGATGGCCCAAATGCCCGGCACGTTGGTGCGGCCATAGCCATCGATGGCAATGATGCCGCGCTCAGCGGCAACGCCGAGCGCCTCAAGTCCGATGTTCTCGGTATTCGGCACGATGCCGACCGCCACGATGACATGGCTGAAATCGTGCTCCGCCGAAGCGCCGTCCTTGGCCTTGATCTTCGCCTTCACGCCCGCTGCGCTGGTGGTGATGCTTTCCACGCCCGCGCCGGTGAGGATCTTGATCCCCTGCTTGGTCAGCGACTTCTCGAGGAACGCGGAGACGTCGGCGTCTTCCACCGGCACGATCCGGTCCATCATCTCGACGACCGTGACATCGGCGCCCATGTCGTTGTAGAAGCTCGCGAATTCGATCCCGATCGCGCCCGAGCCGATCACCAGCAGCTTGGTCGGCATCGCTGGCGGCACCATGGCATGGCGATAGGTCCAGATACGGTCCCCGTCGGCCTTGGCAAAGGGCAGGTCCCGCGCCCGCGCACCGGTCGCCACAATGATGTGCTTGGCAGACAGCGTCTCAGTGCCCTTGTCGCCCGTCACCTCGACCTGGCCAGCACCCTTCAGCACGCCCGTGCCCATATGCACGGTGATCTTGTTCTTGCGCATCAGGTGCGTCACGCCCTGGTTGAGCTGCTTGGCCACCCCGCGCGAGCGCTTCACCACCGCATCGATATCCGCGCGGATATTGTCCGCCGCCAGACCATAGCTCGCGGCGTGCTTCATCTGGTTGAAGACTTCGGCCGATCGCAGCAGCGCCTTGGTGGGGATGCAACCCCAGTTGAGGCAGATGCCGCCGAGCAGTTCGCGCTCCACGATGCCGACCTTGAGGCCCAGCTGCGCACCCCTGATTGCCGCGACATAGCCGCCGGGGCCGGAGCCGAGGACGAGAAGATCGTATTGGTCAGCCACGTGTATGCTCCTTCAGGTCGGCCACTGCTTTAACCCGCTCGTGTGGGCGCGCCGCTCTCAATATGATCAGGCAACGAGAGCCAGCGGCGCTTCCACCAGCGTCTTGAACGCCTGCATCAGCTGCGCGCCTTCCGCCCCGTCGATGGCGCGGTGGTCGAAGCTGCCAGTGGCGGACATGACGGTCGCGATCCCCAGTGCATCGTCGACAATGTACGGGCGCTTCTCGCCCGCACCGATCGCCATGATCATGCCTTGCGGCGGATTGATCACCGCCTCGAACTGCTTGATGCCGAACATGCCGAGGTTCGACAGGCTCGCCGTGCCGCCCTGATATTCATGCGGCGCCAGCTTGCCCGCCTTCGCCCGCGCGGCAAGGTCCGCCATGTCCTTCTGGATCGTCGAGATCGACTTGACGTCGGCGCCGGTCACGATGGGGGTGATCAGCCCGCCCGGGATCGAGACCGCGACGGCAATGTCGGCGCGCGAATAGCGGATCAGGGTGTCGCCCGCGAAGCTCACGTTGGCATCGGGGGCCAGGATCAGTGCCTTGCCTAGTGCCTTGATCAGCAGGTCGTTGACCGAGAGCTTCACGCCCTCACCCGCCAGCGCCGCATTCAGTTCCGCGCGCAGCTTGAGCAGCTTGTCGAGGCTGATATCGACCGTAAGGTAGTAATGTGGCACCGTCGCCTTGGCTTCGGTCAGGCGGCGCGCGATGGTCTTGCGCATCGAGGAGAGCTTGACCGCCTCGTGCGGGATATCGGTGCTGAACGGCGCAGGCGCCGGAGCCGACGCAGCGGCAGGAGCTGCGACCTGTGCAGGCGCCGCGACAGCAGCCGGAGCAGCCACAGGGGTCGGAGCCGCAACATCCAGGTCCGCCTTGATGATGCGACCATGCGGTCCGCTGCCCTTCACTTGCGTGAGGTCGATACCCTTCTCGCCCGCGATGCGCTTGGCGAGCGGGCTGGCGACGATGCGATCACCGGCAGGCGCAGCGGCGACCGGAGCCGGGGCTGGAGCAGGCGCAGCGACGGGAGCGGGTGCCGGTGCAGGCGTCGCCGCGACCGGAGCGGGCGCGGGCGCAGCAGCCGGGGCCGGAGCCGCCGCCGCCGGCGCAGCATCGTCCTCATCCTCGCCCGCAATCGTCGCGATCACGGTGCCGACTTTCACGCCTTCCGTGCCTTCGGCCACTTCGATGGCGACCACGGTGCCTTCGTCGACCGCCTCGAATTCCATCGTCGCCTTGTCGGTCTCGATCTCGGCCATGATGTCGCCCGAGGAGACCTTGTCGCCGACCTTCACCAGCCACTTGGCCAGCGTGCCTTCTTCCATGGTGGGCGAAAGCGCGGGCATCTTGATCTGGATCGGCATGGTCAGCTCGTTTCCCTATTTGGTTACAAGGGCAAGGTTCGTACTTGTGGCTTCGGTACAGATAGCCAAGCCGTTACAAGGCCGTGGCGCGTCCCTTGGCACATGATCCGCCATTTCGCCACCCGCGCGAAGCCGGTCAAGTCTCTTGGCGCTTGCCCCGCATACGAATTAGGCCAATACGCATGACCCTGCCGAATGACCGGCAGTGCGAATGGCGCATGCAAGGGCGATATCGCAAGGGGGCAGGCATGGTTGGCATCACAAGCGAAGCGGATGGCACGCCGGGCGCCGAAGCGCGGGCGAAGCAGCGCGTCTATCTCGTCATCATGGACGATACCGAGGAAAGTGCCCGCGCCCTGCGCTTCGCCGCGCGCCGCGCCGTGCGCACCGGGGGCACCGTCCACATCCTCGCGCTCGTGCCGCGGCACGAGTTCGTCGTGTTCGGCAGCATTCAGGCGACCATCGAAGGCGAGGCCCGCGAGCGCGCCGAAGACCTCGCCCGCGCCGCCGCCGGAAGTCTCGCCGACGAATCGGGCCTTGAACCGGCGGTTGCCGTGCGCACCGGAAGCGGACCCCAAGTCGTGCGCGATTACCTCGCTGAACACCCCGAAGTTTCGGCGCTGGTGCTGGGTGCGGCGGCAGAGGGCAATCCGGGCCCGCTCGTCACGCACTTCACTTCGCAGATCGGCCAGCTGCCTTGCGTGCTGATGATCGTTCCTGGCGGCATCGACGAACGCGGCATCGATTCGTTCAGCTGAGGCGATGAAACTCCCACCCCGCTCGTGCTGAGCCTGTCGAAGCACATGGCTCAACTTTCGCGCCAGCACCCTTCGACAAGCTCAGGGTGAGCGGGGTCGGGGCTGGTCACTTCCTCCGCCCCTGATGCCGGATATTGCGCGGCCGACCGCGTGGACCCTGCATATAGCCGCCCGCCTTCTTCGGCGCTTTCTCGAAGGGCTTCCCGCCGCGCGGCTCGATCCGTCCCGCGCCTTCCGGCAGATCCACCGGCTCGAACTTCAGCGCCCCCGTCAGCGGATTGGCCTCGGCGAGCCGCAGCTTGAGGATCATGCCCATTGCGAACTCGTCGCCAGTCTCCTCGCCGACCAGCACCTGCCGCTTCTCGTCATAGCCGAACCGCTCGGCGCCCAGCGTGGAGATCGGCACCAGCCCATCGCCGCCGAGCCCAATGATGGTCGCGAACAGGCCGAACTTCTGGACGCCGGTCACGCGCGTGTCGAACACTTCGCCCACGCGTCCCGCCAGCCAGGCGGCGACATAGCGGTCGATTGTCTCGCGTTCGGCTTCCATCGCCCTCCGCTCAGCCTTCGAAATGGCATCGCTGATCCGCGCCAGATCGCTGCGGTCGCGGTCTGACAGGCCCGAAGTCCCGGGGATCTCGCGTTCTTCCGGTCGCGGCTGCTCGAGATGATAGGCATCGACCAGCGCCCGGTGCACCAAGAGGTCAGAATAGCGCCGGATCGGCGAAGTAAAGTGCGCGTAGCTGCCCAGCGCCAGCCCGAAATGCCCGGCATTGCGCGGGCCGTAATAGGCCTGGGTCTGGCTCCTCAGCACGGCTTCCATGACCAGCGCCTTTTCGGCCTCGTCGGTCACGTCCTTGAGCATCCGGTTGAACAGCCCCGGCGTGATCACCTGCCCTAGCGCCAGCTTGCGCCCGAAGGTGGCGAGATAGTCCTTGAGCGCCACCAGCTTCTCCCGGCTCGGCGGCTCGTGGATGCGGTAGACCACCGGCGCGACCTTGGCTTCCAGCGCCTTCGCTGCCGCGACATTCGCCGCGATCATGAAGTCCTCGACCACGCGGTGCGCATCGAGCCGCTCGCGGATGGCGATCTCGGCAATCTTGCCCTTTTCGTCGAGCACCACCCGACGTTCGGGCAGCTCGAGTTCCAGCGGATCGCGGTTGCTGCGGGCTTTCTCCAGCAGACGCCAGGCCGCCCACAGGTTTTGCAAGTGCGGCGCCGCCTCGCGGGCATCGATCCGCCGCTGCGCTTCCTCGTAGGCAATCACTTCGGCGATCCGCACCAGCGCGCGGGTGAAGCGCCAGCCCGTCACGCGGCCCTCGGAATCGATGGTCAGGTGACACGCCATCGCCGCCCGGTCCGCACCAACCTTGAGCGAGCAGACGTCCGAGCTCAGCACATGCGGCAGCATCGGCACGACGCGGTCCGGGAAGTAGACCGAATTGCCGCGCTTCCTTGCCTCGCGGTCCACCGCGCCGCCCGGCCGCACATAGAAGCTTACGTCCGCAATCGCGACGACCGCGCGGTATCCACCCTCGCCATCGGACTCGGCCCAGATCGCATCGTCATGGTCACGCGCGTCGGTGGGATCGATGGCCACGATGGGCAGATGCCTGAGGTCCTCGCGGGCACCTTCCGAGAGCGCCATCTTCGCCGCCAGCACGGCTTCGTCCTGCGCTTCCTGCGGGAACACGAACGGAATGCCGTGCTTGTGGATCGCAATCAGGCTGAACGCGCGCGGCGCCAGGGGATCGCCCAGCACTTCGGTCACCTTCAGCCCGGCGCGCGGGCTCTTGCTGACCGGCTCGCCGAGCACGAGCTGGCCTTCCGCCGCCCCGCCCAGATCCGCGATAGCCACAGCGTTGCGCACACGCTTGTCCACAGGTGCGAGCCACGGCTTGCCTGCCCCGTCGAACTCGACAACGCCCAGCACCTGCTCGGTGCGCGTCGGCAGCTTTTTCATCACATGCGCGATGAGGCCCCGCCCCGCTTCCTCGGTCCGCGCCAGCACCCGGTCGCCAACCTTGAGCGCCGCCTGTGCTCTTCCCTTGCCCTTCGGCTCGATGATCCTGAGGCGCGGCGGCGGGGCTCCGTCATCGGGCTGCCATGTATCGGGGATTGCCATGGGCTGGCCGTCCTCGATCTCGAGCACGCGCAGCACGGTCACGCGCGGCACCCCGCCGAGCCGGTGGAACGCGCTGCGATTGCCGTCGATCAGACCTTCCTCGGCCATGTCCTTGAGCAGCGCCTTGAGCGCGATCTTCTCGGTGCCCTTGAGCCCGAACGCCTTGGCAATCTCGCGCTTGCCCGCGGGTTCTTCGCTCGCGGTAATGAACGCGAGAACCTGCTCGCGGGTGGGAAGACCGTCCGGGCCGTTCGGTGTCTGCTTGCGAATTGCCATCACTGACCTGTGAAGGCTGGCGCACCCAATAGCAAGCTCAGGGCTTGGCTTCCGGCAGATAGGCACCGCCCGGCACC
The DNA here is from genome assembly GCF_001296055.1 of Novosphingobium sp. AAP93. NCBI lineage: Bacteria > Pseudomonadati > Pseudomonadota > Alphaproteobacteria > Sphingomonadales > Sphingomonadaceae > Novosphingobium > Novosphingobium sp. AAP93. Next base: position 33,943 of record NZ_LJHZ01000061.1, on the reverse strand, counting down.
GCCGAAGCCACCGGGCTCTCCGAACCGTCCGCCGCCACCGAACTCACGGCGAAGAACCAGTCATCCCCGCGCACGCCGTCGAGCCGCAGATGCGTCTGGTCCGTCTCGGCAACCGGCTTTGCATCCCAGCCCGGCGCATCGGTCCGCCGCTGCCACACCCGGTAACGCGCCGCGCCCGGAACCGCCGCCCAGTCGACATCGGTGAACGTCTGCACCGCCGCCGTCACTTTCGCCACCGGCGGCATTGGCGCGGCCGCCATAGCCGCCAGCGCCCGCACGTTCAGCTTCGTCACCTTGGCGAGATAGGCAAAGTCCATCGCTTCCGGCAGATCGCCGAACGGCCGCCCGCCTGCGGTGCGCACATTCTGGTGCTGCCGCTCGTAATTCTCGACTGCGACTGTAAAGCGCACCGCCGGATAACCCAGCGCCTGGAACGGCAGGTGATCCCCGCCTCGACCCATCCGGTCCGCGCGCCAGACCTGTCGCACCGCCAGCCCGCTGTCGCCAAGTCCGGCAAGCCAGCGCGACAAGTTGCGCGAGGGGCTATCGTTCTCCCCGCCGATTGAACGCAGCGCATCGCGCGCCCGTTCGCTCGCGTCGTCGCGCGGGCCTTCGGAGAACACGCGGACGTGGGTATCGTCTACCAGACCGTCGCTCCCGCGCGAATTGCCGACGATGTCGTTGTTGAGCACGGCCTTCACCGTCCAGCCCTGCGCTTTCGCATAGTCCGCCAGCAGCTTGCCGCCATAAAGCCCCTGCTCCTCGCCCGAAAGCACGGCGTAGACGATCGTCCCGGCAAACTTCTGCTTCGAAAGCACCCGCGCCGCTTCCAGCACCAGCGCAGTGCCCGAACCGTCGTCGTTCGCTCCCGGCGCATCGCCCTTGGCATCAAGCGGGTCGGAATTGCGGCTGTCGATATGCCCTTGCACGATCACGACTTCGCCCGGCCGCATGGTCCCGCGCTGGATCGCCACGACATCGACCAACCGCGTCGCCACCGGTACGCGGTCTTCATCCTTCACCATGGTTTCGGGCAGTACGATCTCGAGGCAGCCACCGCAGCCCGCGCTCGTCTTGCGAAACTCGCCCTCGGCCCACTTCCGCGCCGCGCCGATACCCCGCTTCGGATCATCCTGCGAGGACAGCGTATGCCGCGTGCCGAACGCCACGAGCCGCGCGATATCTGCCTCAAGCCGTTGCTTCGAGACGGCTTCGTCGGGCGCAGCAAAAACAGTGGTCGGGATAGCGAAGAGGAGGACGGGCAGGAGCTTGTTCATGCCCCATCCCATACGCCATCCTCCGTTCGTGTCGAGCGAAGTCGAGACACCATGCGCGGCCCCTGCCCCAAGGGTCAGTAAGCCCGCGCCACCAGAATGCGCTCCACTGCCGGTGCCCCGGTGAACGGGCACAGACCCTCCGCCGGCGCTGCGTCCATCGGCGTGTTGCGGATCGTCAACTTGAGCGCCTTCAGTTGCTCTACCACCTTGTCGAGCGCTTCGCCCGTGGGCCGCGACCAGCACAGTTCCACCCAGCCCGGAAAGGCCTTGTCCTCGGCAAAAAACGCGGCAAGCCCCGCAAGATCGCTGACCCCGCGCTCGATCTGGGCGTCGCGCCGGTCGCGCGCTTCCTCGAACAGCGCCGTCTGGATCGCTTCCAGTTCGCTGACCGCCGCCGCGACGAAATCGTCCTGCGCCATGCCGACGAAGTTGGCCTTGCCATCCTCGCGCCACAGCCGGTCGCGGCGCAGCACCGAGACCTGCCCGCCCTCGGCATCGCGCCCGCCGATCTCGAGGATCAGCGGCACGCCCTTCTTGACCCAGCCCCAGCGCTTGGCGGTCGCCTTGCCCGGCCGCTTGTCGAGCAGCACACGGACCTTCTCGTCGAACACCGAAAGCTTTGCCAGCTTCGCGCGGAGCTGCGCGCAGTAGTCCAGCAGCGCGGCATCGCCGTCGTTGTCGCGCAGCATCGGCAGGATCACGATCTGCTGCGGCGCGATGCGCGGCGGGGTGCGCAGGCCATCATCATCGCCATGCGTCATGATCACGCCGCCGATCATCCGGGTCGAAGTGCCCCAGCTCGTCGTGTGGCACAGCGCCTGCTGGCCTTCCTTGTCCTGATAGCGGATGCCCGCCGCGGCCGAGAAGGTCGTGCCCAGATAGTGCGAGGTGCCCGCCTGCAGCGCCTTGCCGTCCTGCATCATCGCCTCGATCGAGAAGGTCTCGACCGCGCCAGGGAAGCGTTCGTTTTCAGGCTTCGGCCCGGCAACGACCGGCATTGCCAGCACGTCTTCGGCAAAGCTGCGATACATTTCCAGCGCGCGTAGCGTTTCTTCCATCGCGCCCGCCTCGTCGGCGTGGGCGGTGTGCCCTTCCTGCCAGAGGAACTCGCTGGTCCTCAGGAACATGCGTGTGCGCATCTCCCAGCGCACCACGTTGGCCCACTGGTTGGTAAGCAGCGGCAGATCGCGCCACGACTGGACCCAGCGCGCCATCGCCGCACCGATCACGGTCTCCGAGGTCGGCCGCACGATCAGCGGTTCTTCGAGCTTCGCTTCGGGATCGGGCACCAGCCCGCCCTTGCCATCGCCGATCAGGCGGTGATGCGTGACAACCGCCATTTCCTTGGCAAAGCCTTCGACATGCTCGGCCTCGCGCGTGAAATAGGAAAGCGGGATGAACAGCGGGAAGTAGCAGTTCTCGACGCCCGCTTCCTTGATACGGTCGTCCATCAGCTTCTGGATGCGCTCCCAGATGCCGTAGCCCCACGGCTTGATCACCATGCAGCCGCGCACGCCCGATTCCTCGGCGAGTTCGGCTTCGGCGATCACCGCCTGATACCACTGGGCGAAATCATCCTGCCGGGTGACGGGCAGGGCGTGCTTGATCGATGCGTTCTGGCTCATGCGCGCGGGTTAGGCGGCAAACGGGATTCGGGCAATCCCGGTTGCGTGACCAATCAGCCGGCGAGCTGGTCCAGCTTCTTCTGCATGTCGGCCATCTGCTTGCGCAGCGCGGCCAGTTCATCGTCAGCCGGAGCAGCAGCAGCCTTTTCGGCCTCGGCCGCCTGCACGGCACCCGGAACGAAAGCTGCTGTCGCAGCCTTGAACAGTTCCATGTTGCGCTGCGCGATCTGGGCCAGCGGATTGGCGCCGATGCTGTCCTCGATCGCCTTCCTGAGCTTGGCCTGGTTCTCGCGGAAGTGCTCCATCGAGGCTTCGAGATAGCTAGGCAGCAGCGCCTGCATCGAGTTGCCGTACATGGCGATGAGCTGGCGCAGGAAGTTCGTCGGCAGCATCTGCTCGCCGCTCGCTTCTTCTTCCATGATGATCTGGGTAAGGATCGTGTGCGTCAGGTCCGCACCGGTCTTGGCATCCAAGACCTTGAATTCAATGTTTTCCTTGACCATCTGGGCGAGGTGGTCAAGCGTGATGTAGCTTGATGTGCGCGTGTTGTAGAGCCGCCGGTTGGCGTACTTCTTGATGATGACGGTATCGCCGTCCTTCGCTGCGTTTGCCATTTTTTTCTGCGCCCTGCTGGGTTTATCGCAAGCCTATTAGCAGATGCGGTATGTGCAGCGCAATAAACCTTGGCTAAATAACATTAATTCATATGTTGCGCGAATAGCGTCGTCCCATGAGCGTGAGCAGCTCATATTGCGAGAGGCCGCTCGTCGCCGAAGCCTCCGGCAGTGCATACTCGAGCCCCAGCCAGTCGCCTTCTCCGCAGTTTTCTGCGGCCGAGAGGTCGACAATGGTCATGTCCATGGAGACACGGCCAAGCACCGGCAGACGCTGGCCCTGCCACAGCACGTGGCCGCGGCCCGACCAGCAGCGCAGGTAGCCGTCCGCGTAACCCACGGAAATTACCCCCACGCGCATCGCTGCTGGCGCGGTGAAGGTCGCGTTGTAGCCCACCGAGTCGCCTGCCGAAAGCGCGCGCACCTGAATCACCGCCGCTTCGGGATGCGCGACCTGCGTAATCAGTCCCGCCAGTTCGCCACGCGGCACACCGCCATAGAGCGCCAGCCCCGGGCGGGTCAGATCGAAGTGATACTCCGATCCCAGCGCGATCCCGGCACTGTTGCACAGGCTGTAGCGCTGTGCTGCCACGCTGCCGGCGACGTCGCGGAAACGCGCAAGCTGCACGGCATTTTGCGCACAATCCTCGTCGGCACTCGCCAGATGGCTCATGCATGTGACGAGCTCAAGCTGGCCGACTTCCGGCGCACCGACATCCGTGAGCGGCAGACCCAACCTGTTGATCCCCGTGTCGACCATAAGATCACACGGTCCGCCACCGGCGGCGAGCCAGCGCCGTACTTGCGCGAGGGAGTTCAGAACCGGCCTTACACCCAGCACTCGTGCATAGGCAGCTTCCGCATCGTTGATCGGCCCATGCAGCACAGATACCTGCTCGGCGGGGACAAACCGCACTGCCTCCGCCGCTTCCTGCCAATGCGCCACAAACCAGTCCCGGCATCCTGCCGCCGCCAGCACCGGCACTACCGCCGCGACGCCCAGTCCATAGCAATCCGCCTTGATCGCCGCTCCGGTCCGCGCCGCGCCGGACAGCGCGTCGAGCGCCGCCCAATTGGCTGCTAATGCCGCGCGATCCAGCCGCAACCGCAATGCAGCCGGGTGCGGCAGAGGAATGTCAGGCATCATCGTGGGCAAAGTCCTTCGGCAGACCGCCCTTGAGCCCCCACAGCGCAACCACGAATGCCACCAGCACCACCACCCAGGTGTACCACAGCCCGGCATAGGGATCACCCGTCTCCGCCACGATCAGCGAGGAGATCAGCGGCAGGAACCCGCCGAGATAGCCGGTGCCGATGTGATAGGGGATCGACATCGAACTGTAGCGGATCCGCGCCGGGAACATCTCCGAGAGCACCGCCGCAACCGGGCCATAGGTCGCACCGGTCAGCGCCATCAGCACGACAAGCCCGAACACGATAACCGCCGAACGGCCAAAGTCCGGCTTCACTTTGGCAAAATCATAACCGGCTCCGGCCAGCTTCGCCTGTAGCACCTTGCCGCGGGCCGCACTCTTCTCGGCCCACGGATAATCCGCCAGCGAGGCCGCATCCGCGCCGATCGTCATTGCCAGCGCCGGGCCTTGCTGCAGCGAATAGCGCACGCCGGAGGCCGAGAGGTCCGCCAGCAGCTTGCCGCAGTTCGTCGCCTGCTCTGCGGCGAACGGGTTGTAGCCGCAGTCCGGCCCGCTCACCATGACTGGTTCGCGCTTCGCCATGTCGGCAAGGCCGGGATTGGCTGCATTGCCGATCATCCAGAACATCGGGAAGATCAGCACGAGCGTGGCCACATAGCCGAGCACGATCGGCAGCTTGCGCCCCACCTTGTCCGAGATATGCCCGAACACCACGCTGAACGGCATGCCCAGCACGCAGGCGAGACCCACCAGCAGTTCGGCCGTCATGTCGTCCACCCGCATCGGTCCCTTCAGGAACGAAAGGCCGGTGAACATCGAGGTGTAGAAGATCACCGTCAGGCCCGAGGCGACGCCGAACAGCGCGATGAACAGCCGCTTCTTGTTGCCCGGATAGGTCAGGCTCTCGATGAAGGGATTGCCGGCCACTTCGCCGCTTTCCTTCATAGCCTTGAACACCGGGCTTTCCGAAAGCTTGAGCCGCATCCACAGCGACACGGCGAGCAGCAGCAGGCTGAGCAGAAACGGTACGCGCCATCCCCAGGCTTCCCACGTCTCCTGGCTCATCGCGCCCTTGCACAGCAGCACCACGGCGAGGCTCAGCACAAAGCCGCCGACCACGCTCGACTGGATGAAGCTGGTGAAGAACCCGCGCCGCGCCGGGGCCGCATGTTCCGCCACGTAGACCGCGGCGCCGCCATATTCGCCGCCAAGCGCAAGGCCCTGCAGCACGCGCAACAGGATGACCAGCGCAGGCGCGGCATAGCCGATCTGCGAGGCAGGCGGGATCAGGCCCACGCCTGCCGTCGCGATGCCCATCAAGGTCACAGTGACCAGGAAGGTGTATTTGCGCCCGAGCCGGTCACCCAGATAGCCGAACAGCACCGCGCCCAGCGGGCGGAAGCCGAAACCGACCGCGAAGACCAGCCAGAACAGCAGCATTTCCAGCGTGGCGTTGCCAGTGGGGAAGAAGGCCTTGGACAGGATCGCGCCGAGCGTGCCGTAGATGAAGAAGTCGTACCATTCGAACACGGTGCCAACCGACGATGCGGCCACCACGAGCCGGATTTCCGCCGCAGTCGGTTCGGGTGCGCCATTCACCTCATGCATGCCCAGTTGTTTCCCATCCCCTTGCCGGCAGACTTTGATCCGTCCGGCACAATCCCTTGAAGCGGCGGCTGTAGCGAAGCAAAGCCCGCCGGGAAAGTGTGCGGGACCAAAGAAATACGCCGCCTATCCTGATTGCGAGGAAGCGGGCGATGCTCACCCCAAGGCGACCAGCGCGGCATCCCATGCCAGCATGATCGCATCATGCCGCGCTGGATAGCCGAGCGCCGGCTCGACCAGCGCGATACCGGGCCAATCCGGCTTCGCGCCCTCACCGGCGAGCCAGGCCGCCAGCGCGGTGCGCACTTCGGCAACCTCTGCCCGGCTGCGGCCCTTCGCGGCACTGGCAAAGGCATAGGCCGCCGCCTGCCCGATGGCGCAGGCGTGCGCGCGCAGCCCGATCCCATCGATCCGGCCTTCACCATCCACCGACAACCCCAGCGACAGCGTGCTGCCGCATCGCCGCGAGCGCGCATCCCCCTTCAGCGGCAGGCTTTCATCCCACCTGAAGGAAGCGAGCGCCGTGGCCGCGCCAAGGATTTCCGGCGTGTAGAGCGTGCGGGCCGGAGCGCGCTGGGTGGCGTCGCTCATTGGTCCTTGCTCAGCCGCCGCTGCATCTCGCGCCGTGCCGCCTTTCTCGCGGCATCGCGGGCCGCTTTCTGCAGCGCGGTTTCCTTGTCGTCCTCGGCCTTCTTCGCCGCCTTTGCCGCCTCGTCACGGCGCTGGTCGAGCACCGTCATCAGCTCCTCGCTCGCGGCATTGAGGAAGGGGTAAGTCCGCGCCGCCGAGATCCACGTCGGCCGCCCGTCCGGCCCCCATACGATGTCATAGCCGAACACCAGCAGCGAAAAGCCGAGGACCATGAGGACAAAGCCCTTGATCGCCCCGAATCCGAAGCCGAGCACCCGGTCGATCGGCCCGAGCACCGAACTGCGGCTCGCATTCCCCACCGAGGATGCGATCATCTTCGCGGTAAAGTAGGGCACGATGGTGAGGATGCCGAACGCCAGCACCCCCGCCCCGGTCTCGTTCTTCATGTAGGGCGTGAGCCAAAGCGTCAGCGGCTCGTGGCCATAGCGCACGGCAAACAGCCCGACACACCAAGCGAGCAGTGAAAGCACTTCCTCCACGAAGCCGCGAAAGAAACCGCCGATCGCGCAGACCGCAACGATCAGGAAAACAACATAATCGAAGCCGGTCATACCTTGCAGAAACTAGGAGCCGCCCATCACCCGGTCAACCAGGTTCGGCAGAAGTGTTATCGGCGCGTAGTGGATACCTAGCACCTTCTCCTGCGTGCCCGACGGCCCGTGCGCCTTGTCGAAACCCAGCTTGGCCGCCTCGCGCAGCCGGATCGAGGAATGCGCGACGGGCCGCACCTCGCCGGCCAGCGAAATCTCCCCGAACCATGCCGCGCTGCCGGACAAGGGCCGGTCCGACAGCGCCGAGATCAGCGCCGCCGCCACAGCAAGATCCGCCGCCGGATCGGTCAGCCGGTAGCCACCCGCCACGTTGAGGTAGACTTCCGCCGTCGAGAAATTGAGCCCGCAGCGCGCCTCCAGCACGGCCAGCAGCATTGCAAGCCGCCCACTGTCCCAGCCCACGACTGCCCGGCGCGGAGTCGCTCCGCTCTGAAGCCGCACGGTGAGCGCCTGTATCTCAACCAGCACCGGCCGCGTCCCCTCCAGCGCCGGGAACACCGCGCTCCCCGGCACCGGGTTATCGCGCCCCGAAAGAAACAGCAGCGAGGGATTGCCGACTTCTTCGAGCCCCGCCCCCTGCATCGCGAACACGCCGATCTCGTCCACCGCACCGAAGCGGTTCTTGAGCGCGCGCAGGATGCGGTACTGGTGGCTGCGCTCGCCCTCGAAGCTCATCACCACGTCGACCATGTGTTCCAGCACGCGGGGGCCGGCGATGGTGCCGTCCTTTGTCACGTGGCCCACCAGCACCAGCGCGGCACCGCTTGCCTTGGCATAACGGATCAGCTCGAATGCGCAGCCGCGCACCTGGCTCACCGTCCCCGGCGCGCCTTCGATCTGATCCGAGTACATCGTCTGGATCGAATCGATCACCACCAGCGCCGGCGGGTCCATCGCGTTCAGCGTCGTCAGGATATCCCGCACCGATGTCGCCGAGGCGAGCATGATCGGTGCCTTGCCGAGGCCAAGCCGATCCGCGCGCAGCCGCACCTGATCCGCCGCTTCCTCTCCGCTGATATACACTGCCATGCCGCCAGCCAGCGCCACCTTGGCCGCCGCCTGCAGCAGCAACGTCGATTTGCCGATGCCCGGATCGCCGCCCATCAGGATCGCCGATCCCGGCACAAGCCCGCCGCCCAGCGCCCGGTCCAGTTCCGCCAGGCCCGTCTTGCGCCGCTCCGGCAGCTTCACCGGCTGATCGAGTGCGACAAAGGCGACTGGCCGCCCGCCGCTCGAAAGATCATGCTTGGACGAAAACACCGTCTCCGGTGCATCCTCGATCAGCGTGCTCCACTCGGCGCAATCGGGGCACTGCCCCTGCCAGCGAGGTGAAATCCCGCCGCAAGCCTGGCAGACATATCGGCGTTTGGGTTTGGCCATGAAGAAGGCCTAAGGCGAACATAGCAGGAACGCAAGTCCCGCTTCGCGTCAATTTGGTGGGAAGTTGGTGCCCCTGGCCAGACTCGAACTGGCACATCTCTCGATAACCGATTTTGAGTCGGTCGCGTCTACCATTCCACCACAGGGGCACTGGAGGCGGACTTACCCGCCCCCGCGAGCCGCATCAAGCCGTCTTGATCGCGCCGACCACCAGCTTGTGCAGCTTCGAATGCAGCGCGTCATTGCCGGCCAGCACGGTCTCGTCACAGATCGGGTGGGAACGGCCGCGGTAGTCCGAAACGAAGCCGCCCGCCTCGCGTACCAGCAGGCATCCGGCCGCGGTATCCCATGGATTCAACCCGCTTTCCCAGAACCCGTCGAAACGGCCCGCCGCCACCCACGCAAGGTCCAGCGCCGCCGAGCCGAAGCGGCGGATTCCGGCGACGCGGGGGCCGATCTCGTGGAAAATCCGCGTCCACTCCGCAAAGTCGCCATGCCCGGCAAAGGGAATGCCGGTGGCGATCAGCGCTTCGTCCAGATTGCGCCGCGCCGAAACGCGCAGGCGGCGGTCCTGCAGCCAGGCGCCGCGGGTCTTCTCGGCCCAGAAGCTTTCGTCGGTGATCGGCTGATAGACGAGCCCGGCGGTCACTTCGCCCCAACCCTTCCCGTCCAGCGTCGGCTCCTGCACCGCAATCGAGATCGCGAAGTGCGGGATACCGTGGAGGAAATTGCTGGTGCCATCGAGCGGATCGATGATGAAACGCGGCTTGCCGGGCTCCCCTTCGATCGTGCCGCCCTCTTCCATCACGAAGCCCCAGCCGGGGCGCGCCGTGCGCAGTTCGTCCCACAAGGTGCGCTCGGCGTGCTGGTCGGCCTTCGAGACGAAGTCCGCCGGCCCCTTGCGGCTCACCTGGAGATGCTCGACCTCGCCAAAGTCACGGCGCAGCCGCTGGCCGGCCTTGCGGGCCGCCTTCTCCATCACCCGCATCAGGCCGGAAATGGCGGACATCAGCCGACCTTGCTCACGTAGGTGCGCTCATAGACATCGACGATGATGCGCGTGCCGCTTTCGATATGCGGCGGCACCATCACGCGCACGCCGTTGTCGAGGATCGCGGGCTTGTAGCTCGACGAAGCGGTCTGGCCCTTCACCACGGCATCGGCTTCGACGATGGTCGCCTCGACCTGCTCGGGCAGCTGCACCGAAATCGGGCGCTCTTCCCACATTTCGAGCAGCACGGTCATGCCGTCCTGCAGGAACGCGGCGGCATCGCCGAGAAGATCGCTGGGGAGCGTGATCTGGTCGTAGGTTTCCACGTCCATGAAGATCAGGTCATCGCCCTCGGCATAGAGGAACTGGAAGTCCTTGGTGTCGAGGCGCACGCGCTCGACCGTGTCGGCGCTGCGGAAGCGGACGTTGGTCTTGCGGCCGTCGATCAGGTTCTTCATCTCGACCTGCATAAACGCGCCGCCCTTGCCGGGCTGGGTGTGCTGGGTCTTGGCAACCTTCCAGATGCCCTTTTCGTATTCCAGGATATTGCCCGGACGGATGTCCACGCCGCTGATCTTCATGATGGAAAGAGCCCTAGTTGGGATGCACGCGCAGCGCGTGCGGGAACGCGGCCCTTAGCGCCAAGCGGCGATTGCTTCAAGCCGCCGTCGCATGCTAGCGCCAAGCGCATGATCAGAGCCGCCTCCGCCGCCCTCCTTCTGCTCGCTGCCGGCCCTGCCCTGGCCGCCCCGGGCGGTGCGATGCTGACGATCGCACAAGGCCGCTGGACCTGCGAACTGCCGGGCGATGCAACCACTCCGCCGGTACCGCAGCCTCAGGACAACTTCAGCATCGTTCCCGATTCCAGCTACATCGCTAACGGTGTGCGGGGGACCTATCTGCTGCTGAGCAGGAAGCTTACGATGACCTCTGGGCCTTTCGCGGGCCGACGCTTCGACAAAGTCGGCCTCTCGCTGATCAAGCTCGGGTCCGATGGCAAGCGCGAGGCATTGCGCTGCGTCCGCGCCGGCGCGGTGCGCGATGATTACAGCGCGGATGAAGGCTCGCCTTCCGAGTAAGCCGTTCAGGCAGACGCCCCGGTAATCGCCGCGACAAGCGCCCGCACGCCGTCGGCCTCATCGCCGCCCCACACGGCATTGCTGACCGCGAGGAAATCCGCCCCTGCCGCCACCAGCGGCCCGCAGTTCGCCGCCGTGATCCCGCCGATCGCCACGCAAGGCAATTCGAACAGCCGCGCCCACCAGCTCAGCAACTCCGGCTCCGCGACATGCTTGGTGTCCTTGGTCGAGCTCGGGAAGAACGCCCCGAACGCGACATAGTCCGCCCCCGCCTCGCCAGCTTCCATCGCGAGATGCCGGCTGTCGTGGCAGGTCACCCCGATCTGTGCCGCCTTGCCCAGCCGTGCGCGCGCATCGGCCACACTGCCGTCCTGCTGACCCAGATGCACCCCGTCCGCACCGAGCCGCTTGGCGAGCGGAATCGAGTCGTTGACAATGAACGCCACCTCGCGGTCCGCGCAAATGCGCAGAAGCGGTTCCGCCAGACGCGCCGCCTCATGCTCGGCCACATCCTTCACGCGGAACTGGAACGCCGCGACCGGCCCTGCATCAAGCGCGCGGGCAAGCCGGTCGGGAAACGAGCCGCTGACATCGAGCGGCGAGATCAGGTAAAGCTGGCAGCTGGGTTCAGACATGCCGGGGCCTTAGCGAGCAACGCGAGAAGGCGCAAACTTCCTCAATCCTTCTCAGCCCCTGCCATAACCCGCTCATGCTGAGCTTGTCGAAGCATCATGCACAGCCGTCGCAACAGCACCCTTCGACAGGCTCAGCATGAGCGGAGCTGGAGTTGTGCGGCAGAAGGAAGAGTGGCGCCTGCCCCTCAGGCCGTCTTCACCGTCGAACCGCCATGGATCTCGTCGATGGCCGCGCCGAGCGAGGCGTCGAACTCGGCATCGCTCATCTGCGCGCGCAGGTCTTCGAGCAGCGCGCGGCTGAAGCTGGCGATGATGCCGTTGTTCTTGGCCAGCTCCACGCAGGCCTCGGGCCGCTTGTAGCCACCCGAAAGCGCGACGACGCGCAGCACGCGCGGATGGTTCACCAGCGGATCGAACGTGCCCGGCACCACCGGCAGCGAGAGCTTGAGCATCACTTCTTCACCCTCGGCCAGGCCGTCCAGCGCCTTGAGCAGCTCATCCAGCAGGATCGCGTCACACTCGGCGCGGGTCTCGCTCTTGATGTTCACTTCGGGCTCGATGATCGGCATCATGCCGTGTGACAGCACCTGCCGGCCCACCTCGAACTGCTGCGCGACCACGGCGGCAATGCCATCGCGGTTCGCCGAGTTGATCACCGAACGCTCCTTGGTGCCGAACACGCCGAGCGCATTCGAACGCTCCAGCAGCGCGTCGAGCGTCGGCATCGGCTTCATCAGCTGTACGCCATTCGCTTCGTCTTCCAGGCCCTTGTCGATCTTGATGAAGGGCACCACGCCTTTCGCAAGCAGCGCCGCCGGAACGGGCGTGCCATCGACATCGCCATCCATCGTGCGCTCGAACAGGATCGCGCCGATCACCTTCTGGCCCGTAAATGCCGCCGAACGGATGATCCGCGCGCGCATTTCGTGGATCAGGCCGAACATTTCCTCTTCGGAATTCCACGCTCCCGCTTCGATGCCATAGCCCGCCAAAGCTTTGGGAGTCGAACCACCGCTCTGGTCCAATGCCGCGATAAAGCCCTGGCCCGCTGCGATCTTGGACTTCATCTCGGCGTATTTCATGGCATGTCCCTCTGAATAGCGCATTCGTATGCGCGCGCCCCTAACGCGGATCGTGCCGCACTGCAATATCGCAGCGCAACCGATCCGAGAATTATCTTGGGATCAGGCCTCCAGCGCTGCCACGCCCGGCAGCACACGGCCTTCCATCCATTCAAGGAAAGCGCCGCCGGCAGTCGAGACGTAGGAGAAATCGCCCGCCACCCCGGCATGGCTCAGCGCCGCGACAGTATCGCCGCCGCCCGCTACCGATACCAGCGAACCCTCGCGGGTCAGCGCCGCCGCCGTGCGCGCCAGCGCCACGGTCGCGGTGTCGAACGGCTGCGTCTCGAACGCGCCGAGTGGCCCGTTCCACACCAGCGTCCTGCAGACCTTGAGCACGTCGGCGAGCGCTTCGGTCGCCGCAGGACCGACATCGAGGATCATCTCGTCCCCCGCCACTTCGTGTACGTTGCAGGTGCGCAAGGAAGGCGGATTGGCCGCGAACTCCTTCGAGACCACCACGTCATACGGCAGGTGCACAGTGCAGCCCGACGAGTCTGCTGCATCGAGGATCGCCTCGGCGGTCGGCGCCAGATCATGCTCGCACAGCGACTTGCCGACATCGACCCCGCGCGCGGCGAGGAACGTGTTGGCCATGCCCCCGCCGATGATCAGGTGATCGACCTTCCCGACGAGGTGCTTCAGCACATCGAGCTTGGAAGACACCTTCGCCCCGCCGACCACGGCCGCCACGGGCCGCTCAGGTTCGCCCAGCGCCTTGCCCAGCGCTTCGAGTTCGGCCTGCATCGAACGGCCCGCATAGGCCGGCAGCACGTGCGCGAGGCCCTCGGTCGTCGCATGAGCGCGGTGCGCCGCCGAGAACGCATCATTGACATAGATGTCCGCGTGCTCGGCAATCGCCTTTACAAGTTCCGGATCGTTCTTTTCCTCGCCCTTCCAGAACCGCGTGTTCTCGAGGCAGGCGATCCCGCCCTCGGGCAGGATGCCGACCACTTGGCTCACGACCGGCCCGGCGATCTCGGACACGAACATCACCTCGCGCCCCAGCACCTGCTCGACCGCGCCGACCACCATGCTCAAGGACTGGGTGGAAACGCGCTCGCCCTTGGGCCGGCCGAAGTGCGCCAGCAGCAGCACCTTGGCGCCCTTGTCGGCGAGTTCGAGGATCGTCGGCTTGGCGGCCTGCACGCGGGTGTCATCGGTCACCGCGCCGTCCTGCATCGGGAGGTTGAGGTCCACGCGCACCAACACGACCTTGCCACGCACGTCACCGATCTGATCCAGCGTCTTGAAGCTCATTCCTCGATCCTCACTTCATCGCCGACGGTAATCTCGCCCTCGCTGATTACCCGTCCGCAAATTCCGCCGCGCCAGTCCGGCGTCAGCGCCGCGCGCAGTCCTTCACGCAAGGCATCCATCCGGCTGCACGGATCGCATTCGCAGCGCACCTCGATGCGCAGGCCCTTGCCAATGGCGATTACCTTGCCTGCCTCACGCGGCAGGCGCACGCCTGAAACAAGCAGATTGGCCCGCCGATCAGACCAGACGAGGCCGTCGGCGCCGCCCAGATCCTGCATTGCTGCCGCCCAGCTTTCGGCCTCGATCACCGTAATCTGCCGGTTGCCCTTCTTGCCTTCCGGCACAGGCCCCCGGCAATCGCCCTCGAGCCCCATGTCCGGAGTGACGAGGGCGCGGTCCAGCACTTCCATAGGCCCGCGGGACACCTTGTGCCGGGCAATCCCGTCAAGCCGTCCCGCACCCATGTCCGTCATTTCAGAGCAGGCCCGCCATCACGCCGGCCGTATCGACCATGCGGTTCGAGAAGCCCCACTCGTTGTCGTACCAGGAAAGCACACGCACCAGCTTGCCGTCGATCACCGCGGTCTCGAGGCTGTCGATGGTCGAGCTGTGCGAATCGTGGTTGTAGTCGATCGAGACCAGCGGCTCGTCGCTGAAGCCCAGCACGCCCTTGAGCGCGCCTTCCGACGCGGCCTTGAGCAGCGCGTTGACTTCTTCCTTGGTCGTGTCACGGCCGGGCTGGAAGGTCAGGTCCACCACCGAGACGTTGGGGGTCGGCACGCGGATCGCCGAACCGTCGAGCTTGCCCTTCAGTTCGGGCAGCACTTCACCCACCGCGCGGGCCGCGCCGGTCGTGGTCGGGATCATGCTCATCGCGGCAGCGCGGGCGCGGCGCGGGTCGCTGTGGATCTGGTCGAGGATCTTCTGGTCGTTGGTATAGGCGTGGACCGTCGTCATCAGCCCGCGCACGATGCCGATGCTGTCGTTGAGCACCTTGGCGAAGGGGGCGAGACAGTTGGTGGTGCACGAAGCGTTCGAGACGATCGTGTGCTCCGCCGTCAGCTTGTCGTGGTTCACGCCGTAGACGACGGTGAGATCGACGTTCTTGCCCGGCGCCGAGATCAGCACCTTCTTGGCGCCCGCCGCAAGGTGCTTTTCGCACGAAGCGCGGTCGGTGAAGAAGCCGGTGCATTCCAGCACGATGTCGATGCCTTGTGCAGCGTGCGGCAGGTTGGCGGGGTCGCGCTCGGCGGTCACCGCGATGCGCTTGCCGTCGATGACGAGGTCATTGCCGTCGACTTCGACCGTACCCTTGTAGGCGCCGTGCACGCTGTCGCGCTTGAACAGCAGTGCGTTGTCCTTCGCGCTGGCGAGATCGTTGATCGAAACAAGCTCCAGCCCGCAGTCCGGCCGCTCCAGAATGGCGCGCGCCACATTGCGCCCGATGCGCCCGAACCCGTTGATCGCAACCTTGGTGGCCATGCTATCGTACTCCTGGTTTCGCTTAGGAAAGCCGCGCGCGGATGCGCGGCAGGATCTTCTCGGCGGTCAGGCCGAAGTGGTCGTAAAGCACCGGCGCCGGGGCCGAAGCACCGAAGCTGTCGATGCCGATGGTGAGGCCGCCCGCTACATACTTCTGCCAGCCCAGCGTCACGCCCGCTTCGATCGAGACCTTGAGCGCATCCGCGGGCAGCAGGTCCGCGCGGTAGGCCTCGTCCTGCTCGTCGAACAGCTCCCAGCACGGGAACGAGACGACATCGGCGCCCACGCCTTCGGCTTCGAGCACCTTGGCGACATCCATCGCGATCTGCACTTCCGAACCCGTCGCCATCAGCACGACCTTGCGCGGCGCCGACGCGGCCACAAGGCGATAGGCCCCCTTCGCGCTCTTGAACTCGGCATCGAAGCGCACCGGCGGCAGGTTCTGCCGGGTCAGCGCCAGCACCGTCGGGCGGTGGGCATTGGCCAGCGCGAGGCTCCATGCTTCCGCCGTCTCGATCGCGTCCGCCGGGCGGAACACGAGGAGGTTCGGGATCATGCGCAGCGACATGACATGCTCGACGGGCTGGTGCGTCGGACCATCCTCACCCAGACCGATCGAGTCATGCGTAAACACATAGATCGCGCGCGTATGCTGCAACGCCGACATGCGCACGGCATTGCGGCAATAGTCGGAGAACACGAGGAACGTGCCGCCATAGGGGATCACGCCCCCATGCAGCGCCATGCCGTTCATCGCCGCGGCCATGCCGAACTCGCGGATGCCATAGTAGACATAGCGCCCGCCATAGCTGTCCTTCGTAAGCGGGCCGGTCGACTTGGTCTTGGTATTGTTCGAACCCGTCAGGTCCGCCGAACCGCCGACCATTTCCGGGATCACCGCGGTCATCGCCTCCAGCGCCATTTCGCTCGACTTGCGCGTGGCGACCGTCGGCGGGTTGGCGATCAGGCTTTCGATATAGGCGTTCTTGGCGCCCACGTCCGCCGGCAGCTCGCCCGCCATGCGCCGCGCCAGTTCCGCGCCTTGCGGATGGGCTGCGGCACGGGCTTCCCACTCGGCCCGCACTGCCGCGCCCTTGGCACCGGCAGCGTGCCAGTTCGCGAGAATGTCCGCCGGGATCTCGAACGGCGCAGCCGTCCAGCCCAGATATTCGCGCGCCGCCTCGATCTCGCTCTTGCCCAGCGGCGAGCCATGGACGTTGTGCCCGCCCTGCTTGTTCGGCGCGCCCTTGCCGATCACCGTCTTGCACGAAACCAGCGAGGGGCGCGGATCGGCCGCCGCTTCGGCCAGCGCGCGCGCGATATCGGCAAAGTCGTGCCCGTCGCACTGCGCCGTGTGCCACCCGCTCGCCGCATAGCGCGCCAGGATGTCTTCCGTGGTCGAAAGCGAGGTATCGCCATCGATGGTGATCTTGTTGTCATCCCACAGCACGTTGAGGTGCCCGAGGCCGAGCGTCCCGGCGAGGCCGACCGCCTCGTGGTTCACGCCTTCCATCAGGCAGCCATCACCCGCGATCACCCAGGTCTTGTGATCGACCAGCTCGCTGCCGAACGTCGCGTTGAGGTGCCGCTCGGCAATCGCCATGCCCACCGCCATCGCAAGGCCCTGCCCCAGCGGACCCGTGGTGCATTCGACGCCTTCCAGCATGTCGTTCTCGGGATGCCCCGCGCAGGGGCTGCCGAGCTGGCGGAAATTGCGGATGTCGTCGATCGTCGGCGCGGCATAGCCTGTCAGGTGCAGCAGCGCATAGATCAGCATCGAGCCGTGACCGGCCGAGAGCACGAAACGGTCGCGGTCCGACCACTTTGGCGCGGCGGGGTCATACTTCAGGAATTCGGTAAACAGCACCGTCGCCACATCGGCCATGCCCATCGGCATGCCGGGGTGACCCGAATTGGCGGCCTCGACAGCATCCATCGCGAGCGCGCGGATGGCATTGGCCATCGGCGTCAGTACGGTCTGATCCCGTTTCATCTGAATATCCTGACCTTTGTCCCGCAGCCAAGGCCGCCCAGCCGCCACCGATTCGGCAGCGGGCTCTCTTTGGGAGCGGCTCTCCGTAGCGTCAAGGCTGGGGCGGCAGCGTCAAGATTGGGGAAAGGCGGGCGCTTCCCGACTTGCGGGCCTAGTCAATTGTGCTAGCGATATCGGCCATGACGACCGAGGCGCAGGATTCCCCGCTCGATGCGGCGCTGGACAGGATCGAGCAGGCGATTATCCGCCTCGAAGCCGCCGTAGCCGCCGCCCCCGCTCCCGCCGAAGTGGCCGAGCTGCGCAGCCGCCACCGCCGGCTGAAGGAACGGGTGAGCGAGGAAATCCAGCAGCTTGATCTCCTGCTGGCCAATCTTCCGCAATGAGCCCGGCAGCATGAGCAACGTCACCCTCACCATCGGCGGCCGCCCCTACACCGTCTCCGCGCCCGACGGCGAGGAATCGCATATCGAGATGCTGGGCCGCATGGTTGCGGACCGCGTCACCAAGACCGGCGCCGGGCAGAGCGAAACCCGCATGCTCCTCTTCGCGGCGCTGATGCTCGCGGACGAGCTGCACGAGCTCCATCGCCGGATGCCGCCCCCGCAGGAGGAAGCGGCTGAGCCGGCCCAGCCGGCCGCCGAAGTGCTCGCCCGGATCGAGACACTGGCCGCCCGCGTCGAGAAGCTCGCCGCGCATCTCGAAGAACCCGCCACTTGAGAAAGCGCGCCGCCTCCCCTAGATAGGAAGCGACGGGTTCTGCCCGGCACGTGCCACATGAAATCCCTGAGGCTATAAGCAAATCCTTGGGGGCTGTCCCTGCCTTGGCCCTGGCCCCGGTACATGGTCCCCACCTGACGTGAACGCGTCAGAGGATTCTCCTGGAAACGACCCATGGTGGTCCCGTCACCCCCCGGCACGAAGCCCATGCTGAAGCGAGACCGACGATGAGCGCTGACCCCGCTTCCGCCAAGGCGGCCCTGCGCAAGGCGCTGCGCGCCGCCCGGCGCGACCATGTCGCCGCGCTCGATCCGCGCGTGAAAGCTTTGCTTTTCAAGCGCCCGCCCGCTGCGCTTGGCGCACTGGTGCCGCCCAATGCCGTCGTCGGCCTCTATGCCGCGATCGGCGAAGAAGCGCCCACGACTGCCTACGCCGCCCACTTCCATGAGGCAGGGCACAAGGTCGCCATGCCGTGGTTCGCCGGCCGCGAGGCACCGATGGAATTCCGCCACTGGGCCTCCCCGCATGTCGATGCGCTGATGGAGCCCGGCCCCTGGCGTGCGCCGCAGCCCTTGGCAGATGCCGAAAGTCTCGTGCCGGATGTCCTCTTCGTCCCCCTCGTTGGCTTCACCGCTGATGGCCGCCGTCTGGGCCAGGGCGGAGGGCACTATGACCGCTGGCTGGAAAAGTACCCCCACGTCCCAGCCATCGGCATGGCGTGGGACAGCCAGCTCGCGGAAGACCTGCCATTCGAGGCACATGACAGACCGCTCGCCGCGGTGGTAACCCCCACGCGCCTCTACGGCCCCTTTTGAGCGGAACCCCCAATGGACGATCCCAAATCCTGGCAGCCGACATGGCGCAAACCCTTCGGCATTCTCGCGCTGATCCTGGCGCTGTTCGGCTATGCGCTGATCGTGGCGGGCCTCTCCGGCCCTATCGGCAAGCTGCCGGTTCTGGCACAGACGCTGGTCTACGTGATTCTCGGCACAGTCTGGCTCCTGCCGCTGCGCCGCTTCCTGATCTGGATGGAAACCGGCCGTTGGGGTTGATTTAAAACGATTTTTACGAAACGCAAAATTTGCCGCTCTAGGGCGTTGACAGCCCGCAAGTCCCCCCCTAAATGCGGCGCTCCCAAGGCGAGCGGGTGTAGCTCAGTTGGTTAGAGTATCGGCCTGTCACGCCGAGGGTCGCGGGTTCAAGTCCCGTCACTCGCGCCATTGGGAAGACGGAAAAGGCACCTTCGGGTGCCTTTTTCTTTGGCCGCACTTCGCGTGCGGGGGCGCCGCAAGCCCCCATTAACCAAACTTTATCGGCACGCATGCCAATGAGAGTCCGTCGGCGCGAGGGGCGCCAAGGGGCATTCGAGCCGATGTACAAAGCGGTCCTTCCGGCCATGGTCGTCGCAGGCGCACTCGCACCGGGCGCAGCGCATGCAGCAGGCGGCGTCCAGTTCGCCAGCGATGTCTTCGTGGAGCGCTTCCAGCCCGCCCCCGGCGGCCGCACCGCCCGCATCCTCGAACGCGCCGACCAGCTCCGCCCCGGCGATCGCGTGATCTTCGTCGTCAACTGGTCGGGCCGCAAGGACGGCGGCTTCACCGTCACCAATCCGCTCCCGCGCACGATCGCCTTTGCCGGCGGCGCGGATGGGGCGCAGGAAGTCTCGGTCGATGGCGGCCGCACCTGGGGCGCGCTCGGAGCCCTCACCGTGCGCGACGCCTATGGCCGCCAGCGCCAAGCCCATGCCGAGGACGTGACGCACTTGCGCTGGCGCATCCCGACCCAGCTCGCGCTCGCCGGCACCGGCCAGATGACCTGGCGCGGCGTGGTGCGCTGAGGCGGAATCTCGCCGTCCCGCCTCCCCCTCAACCGCTCATGCTGAGCTTGTCGAAGCATCTTGCGCAGCTTATGCGGCAGCACCCTTCGACAAGCTCAGGGTGAGCGGGATTGGGTATATCTTGGGGTCCGTCAATCCGCCAGCAGCAGCACCGGCGTCTCGATCAGACGCTTCAGCGCCTGGACAAAACTCGCCGCATCCCAGCCATCGACCACGCGGTGATCGCAGCTGATCGATACGTTCATCAGCTTGCGCTTGGCCACGCGTTCGCCGCCCATGCCATCGGGCACGAACATCGGCCGCTCGACAATCCGGTTGGGGCCTATGATCGCCACTTCCGGCCGATTGATCACCGGCGTCGTCGCCACGCCGCCCAGCGCACCGAGCGACGTCACCGTGATCGTCGAACCCGATAGCTCGCCAGAAGTGGCCGTCCCGCTCCGTGCCGCATCGGCCAATCGCGCGATTTCGCTGGCCAGCTGCCACAGGTTGCGGTCCTGCGCATCGCGGATCACCGGCACCATCAGCCCGCCCGGCGTCTGCGTCGCCATGCCCAGATGCACCGCGCCAAGCCGCGTCACCACGCCCGCCTCGTCGTCATAGCGGGCATTGAGCATCGGGAAGTCCGGCAGCGTCTTGCAGATCGCGGTGATCAGCAGCGGCAGCATCGTCAGCTTGGGCCTGATTGCACTTTGGGACCCGCGCGCCTCGTTCAGCTGCGCGCGCATTTCTTCGAGCGCGGTGACGTCGCATTCCTCGACATACGTGAAGTGCGGAATATGCCGCTTCGCCGCCGCCATGTTCTCGGCAATGCGGCGCCGCAGGCCGATGACCTTGACTGTCTCGTCCTTGCGCGCCTCACCCGCGGGGCGATAGCCGCCACCCGCATTGTAGGCGAGGAACTGGTCGAGATCGGCATGCCGCACCCGGCCTTCTTCAGAAGGCTTCACTTGCCCCAGATCGATCCCCAGCGCCTCCGCCCGCGCGCGCACCGCAGGGCTCGCCAGCACCTTGGGCGCATGGATGAATGGCGCCGGTTCTTCAGACCGGAAAGCAACCGGTTCCGGCTCCGGCGTGTCTGCAATTGGTGCCGCCCCAGCAACATCCGCTCGTCCTGAGTCCTGAGCCTGTCGAAGGATCGAAGGACCATTCACAGCCTCAGCAGCAGGCTCAACCTCGTCCGCCCCCTCGGTCTCGATCACCACCAGCGGCGATCCGATCGCGATCACGTCGCCAACTTCGCCCGCGACCGAGATCACCTTGCCCGCTACCGGGCTTTCCATCTCGACCGTCGCCTTGTCGGTCATCAGGTCGGCGACGCGGCCGTCCTCGGCGACCACATCGCCCACCTTGACGTGCCACGCGACAATCTCGGCCTCGGCGATGCCTTCGCCGATATCGGGCAGGCGGAACGTGAAAGTACCCATTGGCTCAGGCCTTCAGAAGACGATCAACGGCCTCGCCGATGCGGACCGGACCCGGAAAATATGCCCATTCGAGGCTGTGCGGATAAGGCGTGTCGAACCCGGTCACGCGCTCGATGGGGGCTTCAAGGTGATAGAAGCAATGCTCCTGCACCAGCGCCGAAAGCTCCGATCCGAACCCGCCGGTGCGCGTCGCCTCGTGGACGATCAGGCACTTGCCGGTCTTCTTCACCGAAGCCTCGATGGTCTCGATATCGAGCGGCACCAGCGTGCGCAGGTCGATGATCTCGGCATCGACGCCCTTGTCGGCCAGCACCGCTTCGGCGACATGGACCATCGTGCCATAGGCGAGCACCGTCATCGCCTCGCCTTCGCGCACCACCCGCGCCTTGCCGAGCGGGATGCGGTAGTACCCTTCCGGCACTGCGCCATCCTTGTGACGCGACCACGGCTCGACCGGCTCGTCGTAGTACCCGTTGAACGGCCCGTTGTAGATGCGCTTGGGCTCGAAGAAGATCACCGGATCGTTGTCCTCGATCGCCGCGATCAGCAGCCCCTTGGCATCGTGCGGCGTCGACGGAATCACCGTCTTCAGCCCCGCAACATGGGTAAACAGCGCCTCCGGGCTCTGGCTATGCGTCTGCCCGCCGAAGATACCGCCGCCGAACGGCGAGCGCACCGTGATCGGCGCGGTATACTCGCCTGCCGAACGATAGCGCAGCCGCGCCGCTTCGGAGACCAGCTGATCAAGCCCCGGATAGATATAGTCGGCAAACTGGATTTCCGGCACGGGCCTGAGGCCATAGGCCCCCATCCCCACCGCCACGCCGATGATCCCGCACTCGCTGATCGGCGTATCGAACACCCGCGTGCGGCCATACTTCTTCTGCAGCCCCGCCGTCGCGCGGAACACGCCGCCGAAATAGCCGACATCCTCGCCCATCACGACGATATTGGCATCGCGCGCCATCATCACGTCGAGCGCGTCGTTGATCGCCTCGATCATGTTGAGCTTTTTCATGGAAAGGGTCTCGCTCACGCTCAATCCTCCTTCCACTCGGGCCATTTGATACGCCGCTCGCGGATCGCCTGCTCGCTTTGTTCCTTGAGGTGCCAGGGCAGCTCCTCGAACACGTCCTCGAACAGCGTGCGGAACGGATGGTGCAGGCCATGCCCCAGCACGCCATTGGCTTCCGCTGCCTTGGCCGCCGCCTTCACTTGCTCGGCCAGCTCCAGATCCATCGCCGCATGTGCCTCCGGCGTCCATTCGCCCAAAGCCTCCAGATGCCGTGCCAGACGGTTGATCGGATCACCCAGCGGCCATTCGGTCCGCTCCGCCTGCGAGCGATATTGCCCCGGATCGTCCGAGGTCGAATGTCCTTCCGCTCGGTACGTGAAGTGCTCGATCAGCGTAGGCCCGCCATTCGCCCGCGCCCGGTTCGCTGCCCAGCGCGTCGCCGCATAAACGGCCAGCGGATCGTTGCCGTCGACGCGCAGGCCCGCAATGCCGTAGCCGATCGCCCTCGCTGCAAAGGTCGTCCGCTCCGCCCCGGCAAACCCCGAAAAGCTCGAAATCGCCCACTGGTTGTTGACGACATTGAACACCACCGGCGCATTATAGACCGCCGCGAAGGTCATCGCCGAGTGGAAATCCCCTTCCGCGGTCGAGCCCTCGCCCAGCCAGGCCGCCGCAATCCGCGTGTCGCCCTTGATCGCGCTCGCCATCGCCCAGCCCACCGCCTGCGGATATTGCGTCGCGAGGTTGCCCGATATCGAGAAGAACGAGGCCTCCTTGGCCGAATACATGATCGGCAGCTGGCGGCCCTTCAGCTTGTCCGCCTTGTTCGAATAGATCTGGTTGATCATGTCGACCATCGGATAGCCGCGCGCGATCAGGATGCCCTGCTGGCGGTAGCTCGGGAACACCATGTCGTCCTCGGCAAGCGCCATCGCCGGCGCGATCGACGTCGCCTCTTCGCCGGTGCATTTCATGTAGAAGCTGGTCTTGCCCTGCCGCTGCCCGCGATACATCCGGTCGTCGAACGCCCGGGTCAGCGCCATCAGGCGCAGCATCCGCCGCAGTGTTTCGGGATCGAGCTTCGGGTCCCACGGCCCGACGGCGCGGTGGTCATCACCCAGCACCCGCACCAGATCGAGGCACAGCGGATGCGTCTCGCACGCCGCGCAGCCCTCATCGGGCCGCGCCTGCGCGCCCGCTGCCGGTATCACCAGATGGCTGTAGTCCACCGCATCGCCGGGACGAAACTTCGGCTCGGGAACATGCAACTGAAGCGGCGGCAGATTGCTGCGGGCACCTTCGGTCATGCGCAAAACGCCTGCATCAGTCACTCCCGGCGCGCCTCCAGTCTGAGACGCATTATTAGCTCATCGCATAATAATATTACACGCCGCTTTCCGAGTCAATCACACCGCTACGGGTGCGGCAATATGCGCCTGCGGGGCATAATCGGTCACCTCGAAGTCATCGATCCGGTAGTCGAACATGCTCTCGGGACGCCGCACGATCTCGAGCTTAGGGCTCCCCTCCGGCACCCGCGCCAGCTGCGCTTCCACCAGCTCGGCATGATTCAGATAGAGGTGTGTATCGCCCCCCATCCACACCAGCTCGCCCGGCTCCAGATCGCACTGCTGCGCCAGCAGGCGGATGAACAGCGCCCCGCCCCACAAGTTGAACGGCAATCCCAGCGCCACGTCGCAGCTGCGCTGATAGAGCAGCCCGGAAAGCTTCCCGTCCGCGACATGAAACTGGTAGGTCTTGTGGCACGGCGGCAGCGCCATCCGGTCGAGTTCCGCAACGTTCCACCCCTCGACGATATGCCGCCGGCTCCCGGGATTCTTCCGCAAGCTCTCGACCACCTCGGCCACCTGATTGACGCCCATCGCGCGCTTGGCGAACAGCCCCTCGCCCGCCGGTTCATAGACCGGCCAATCCGTCCACTGCTTGCCATAGACCGGCCCCAGATCGCCCCACTGCAAGGCAAAGGCCTCATCCGTCACAATTCGCGCCGAAAAGTCCTTGCGGCTGATCGGGTCGCCCGTCTCCCGCCGGTAGCGATCCAGCGGCCAGTCGGTCCAGATTTCCACCCCTTGCGCGCAAAGCTCCCGGATATTGGTACGCCCGGTCAGGAACCACAGGAACTCGCGCGTCGCGGTCTTCCAGTAGACGCGTTTCGTCGTCAGCAGCGGCATCGCGCCACCCGCCAGATCGAACCGCAGCTGCGCCCCGAACACGCTGCGCGTCCCCACCCCGGTGCGGTCCACCCGCTCGTCGCCCTCCTCCCAGATGCGCCGCATCAGGTCGAGGTATTGCTGTTCGGGATGCGCAGTCTGCGCGGGGACTCGCGAAGGGGAAGCGGCAGTGGCCATGCGCTCCTGTCTAGCCACATCGGCCGGCACTGACCAGCGCCCGCCATACGCAGTTAACCTTAACCTCGCCCTTCCGACCCTTAAGTCCGAATCGGAGTATGGCAGACCTGTTGACTGCCACCTCGCCTCGCCTAACCTTCAG
Source organism: Novosphingobium sp. AAP93 (assembly GCF_001296055.1). Lineage (NCBI taxonomy): Bacteria > Pseudomonadati > Pseudomonadota > Alphaproteobacteria > Sphingomonadales > Sphingomonadaceae > Novosphingobium > Novosphingobium sp. AAP93. Next base: position 9,018 of record NZ_LJHZ01000061.1, on the reverse strand, counting down.
CACCCGCGCCGCCCTCGCCGCGCAAGCGCTGGTGCTGGTGCTCGTCGTGGCGATGGCCGAACTTGCCCCACGCCCCGGTCTTGCCGCGCTCTACATTCCGCTTGTCCCCGCGCACCGCCGCCCTTCGCTCGGATGGGCCCTCGCCCATGGCGCCGCCCTCAACGGCAAGGGCCCGTTCGGCGGCCTGATCCTGACCAACCCGCCCGCCGGATTCGGCGCCCGCGCTTTCCACGATGGCGCGCTCGCCCTCGCCATCCCCGCTCTCCTTTGTCAGCCCCCGAAAGCCCCGCCCCATGGATGAACTCCTCGCCGTCCGCCGCAATGGCCTCAAGCTCCTCGCCGCGACTTGCGTGCTCGCCGTGCTCACCATCGGCGTGGGTACGGCTCTGGCAGATACAGGCGCATTTCCGCTCGTCCTCGCGCTTGCCGTCAGCGCCATCCCGCTGGCGCTCGTGGTCCAGGGACGTGCGGATCAAGCGACCCGCCTCGCCATGGGCAGCGCCGTCGCCGCCTTTCCGATGATCCTGCTCTACCAGTGGTCCGGCCATCCCTTCATGGTCGATATCCACATGACCTTCTTCGCGGCGCTCGCCATGCTTGCCGCCATGGCCGATTGGCGCCCGGTGATCCTTGCCGCCGGCCTCACCGCGGTGCACCACCTCCTCGCCAATTTCCTTGCACCCGATGTCGTCTGGAACGGCGGCCCTGCCCTCGTCCGCGTCCTCTTCCACGCCGTTGTCGTCATTGCCGAAACCGCCGCCCTCGTCATGCTCTGCGAGCAGGTCGCCCGCCGCATCCAGCATCAGGCCGAGATCCGCGAGCAGGCCGAACGCATCGAAGCCGAAGCGGCTGCCGAACGCAGCCGCACCGCGGCCGAACAGAACGCCGTCATCTCTGCCGTCGCCGCCCGGCTCGAAGCCATGGCCCAGGGCGATCTCGCGCTGCGCATCAGCGAACCCTTCCCCCCGGCCTACGAAGCCCTGCGCCGCTCGTTCAACGAAGCCGCTGCCGATCTCGACTTGCTGCTCGGCCGCGTCACCGCCGCCGCACGCCAGATCGCGACCGGATCGTCAGAAATCCGCTCGGCTTCCGATGACCTTGCCCGCCGCACCGAAGCCCAGGCCAGCGCCATTGCCGCCAACAGCGAGGCCACCACCAGCCTCGCCACTGGCATCCGCGCAACCGCCGCCCGCGCCGAGGCGGTCAACGCCGCCACAGCCGAGGCTCAGGGCGATGCCACCACCGGCGGTGCGGTGGTCGAACGCGCGATCACCGCGATGACCGCGATCGAGCAATCCTCCAGCGAGATCGCCCAGATTGTCTCGATCATCGATGGCATCGCCTTCCAGACGAACCTCCTCGCGCTCAACGCCGGCGTCGAAGCCGCCCGCGCCGGCGAGGCGGGCAAGGGCTTCGCGGTCGTCGCAACCGAAGTGCGCGCGCTCGCCCAGCGCAGCGCCGATGCGGCGCAGGACATCAAGAACCTGATCGAGGCCTCTTCCGCGCAAGTCGGCAACGGCGTCGAACTTGTCGGCGAGACCGGCGCCGTGCTGCGCGCCATCGTAGAGCGCATCACCGGCATCGGCGGTGCGATCAGCGGGATTGCCAGCGAGTCCGCCCAGCAGGTCGAAGCGCTCGGCAGCGTCAACGCCAGCTTCAGCCGGATCGATCAGGTCACCCAGCAGAACGCCGCGATGGTCGAGGAAAGCAACGCCGCCGCGCACAGCCTGCTGCGCGAGGCCGAAACGCTGCAGGACCTCGTCGCGCGCTTCCGCCTCTCAAGCTCCGCCGAGGTACCCGCCCTCCGGCGTGCTGCCTGACCGTTCCACAGGGTGCGAAAATTTCCTGCAAAAGGGTGCTTGTCACCCTCGAATCCCCCGCCTATAGCGCGCCCCTGCCTCGGGGCCGGGTGACCGGCATTCCGATCGGTCGGGGAGTAGCTCAGCCTGGTAGAGCACTGTCTTCGGGAGGCAGGGGCCGGAGGTTCGAATCCTCTCTCCCCGACCATTTCACTCCATTGGTGATGTTTGCGGGCTTGGTCCTGCCCATTCAGAGCCCCGAAGCGCGCTCTGCAAGCAAGCCAATCAGCACGCTCAACCCGCCCAGCCCGATCGACAGATTGCGCCGCAGCGCCAGCCAGCCATCCGGTTTCAGCCCGATGGCCAGATCGACCAGCGGCGAAAGCGCGATGCAGACGCCCAGCGCGATCAGTTCCGGCCCCGGCCAGGTCCAGCCCAGCATCCATGGAAACCAGCCCGCCAGCGCGATCAGCGACGGCGCGACACCGGCGAGGAATATCCACTTCGGGCTTTCGGGCTTGGCGATCCCGATGCCCCACCACACCCCGCCCAGAAAGCTGAAAATCAGCGCCGCATAGGCATAGGCCAGCGCAAGGCCCGTCCACGCCCATGGCCCGCCCTTGAACACCGCCAGCAGCGCCGCGACCTGCGGGAGAAGCCCGGCATATCCCAGCGCCCGCGCGCTTTCCGAAACCTTCTTCACAATCAGAACCCTTTTTTCGATGTGCGTCCGTGTCGAGCGATGTCGAGACACCGATCCCGGCCTCACCCACCACGAAGCAGCTGCACGCCCCAGTCACGCTCGAACAGATAAAGCAGCGCCCGCGCCGCCTCCCCGCGCGGAGAGGAAAGCCCGCCATCCCGCTCCATCAGCAGCCGCGCGTCGTCATGCGCGAGCGGAAGCAGCCGGGCAATCTGTTCGAAGTCGGCTACCCGAAAGGGCGTATCCCCCGATTGCCGCGTACCCAGCAGTTCGCCGCCGCCGCGCAGCCGCAAGTCCTCCTCGGCCAGACGGAAACCGTCCTGCGTCTCGCGCATCAGGGCAAGCCGCTCGCGCCCGACCTCGGACAGCGCTTCGCCGCGCAGCAGCAGACAAGTCGATTTGGCCGAACCGCGCCCCACCCGCCCGCGCAACTGGTGCAATTGCGCAAGACCGAAGCGCTCCGCCTGCTCGATCACCATCAGGCTGGCATTGGGCACGTCGACGCCGACTTCGATCACCGTCGTCGCCACCAGCAGCTTGGCCTCGCCGCGCACGAAGCGCTCCATCGCGGCGTCCTTCGCTTCGGGCCGCAGCTGGCCGTGCACCAGCACGACCTGATCCCCAAAGCGCAGCTGCATTTCGGCAAAGCGCGCTTCCGCCGCCGCCAGATCCGCCGTCTCGCTTTCGTGCACCATCGGACAGACCCAATAGGCCTGCGCCCCAGTCGCCAGATGCCGCGCGAGGCCCTCAACCACCTCGCCGATGCGCTCCACCGCCACCACGCGCGTATCGATCGGCTGACGCCCCGGCGGCATCTCGTCGAGCTTCGAGACTTCCATCTCGCCATATTGCGCGAGCGTCAGCGTGCGCGGGATCGGCGTCGCCGTCATGGCGAGGCAATGCGGCGTCGCCTTACCCTTCTGCGTCAGCATCAGCCGCTGGCCCACGCCGAAGCGGTGCTGCTCGTCGATCACCACCAGCGCCAGATTGCGATAGGTCACGGAGTCCTGAAAAATCGCGTGCGTGCCCACGACAATATCGATGCTGCCATCGAGCAACCCCATCAGGATCGCCTCGCGCGCCTTCACCCCGCCGCGCTGCGTCGTTTTGCCGGTGAGCAGCGCGATCTGCACCCCCGTCCCCGCCGCCATGCGCTGCAAAGTCTCGGCATGCTGCCGCGCCAGAATTTCGGTCGGCGCCAGCAATGCCGCCTGCGCCCCCGCTTCCACCGCGATCAGCATCGCGTGGAGCGCCACCGCCGTCTTGCCCGAACCCACGTCGCCCTGCAGCAGCCGCAGCATCGGCGCATCCTGCGCCACATCGCTCTCGATCTCGGCCACCGACCGCGCCTGAGCCCCCGTCAGCGCAAACGGCAAACGCAGCTTCGCCCGCAAGCGGCCATCCCCGCGCAGCGGCACCGTCCGCCGCGTGCGGTTGCTCGCCTTCACCAGCATCAGGGCCAGCGAGTTCGCCAGCAGTTCATCATAAGCAAGCCGGTCCCGCGCGGCCGCATCGGCGCCCTTGTGCGCCCGCACCAGCGCATCGCGCCACGCCGGCCAGCCCGACTGCGCCAGCAGCCCCGGCTCGACCCACTCCGGCAATTCCGGCACCATACCCAGCGCCTGGCCCGTCAGCCCCGCAATCCGCGCCTGCGTCAGCCCTTCGGTCGCAGGATAGACCGGCTCGTTGAGCGACCCCGCCAGCGCGCTGCTCTCCTCGGCGATATGCTCGGGATGGACGATCTGCCAGCTCTGCCCATACTGGTCGAGCCGCCCGGCCACCCAGCGCTTCTCGCCCACCGGCAGCAGTTTCTTCGCGGTGTAGGACGCCCGCCCGAACCACACGAGCGCGACGTAATTGCCCAGCGCGTCCTCGGCCATGATCCGGTACGGCCCGCGCCCCGAACTCGCCCGATGCTCCCGCACCGTCAGCGCGATGACGATATTCTCGCCAACCGCCGCCTCATCGAGATTTCCAACCGCCCGCCGCGCCACGAACCGGTCCGGCAGGTGATAGACAAGGTCCCGCACCCGCGTCAGCCCCAGCTTGCCCAACGGCCGCGCCAGTCCCGGGCCGACACCCTTCAGGCCCTCGGTCTCGGCAAACAGCGGATTGAGCAGGTCGGGACGCATGCTCGGTTTGATAGTCGGGCTGATCACGGAACGCTACTGGCCGACCATAAATAGGGACAGTCCCCATTTATTCCCCGTGCTTATGTGACCTCGGCAGGACGCCTGCGGAATAAATGGGGACTGTCCCTATTTATGGAAGCACAACGTAGCTGCTATGGCCTTCCGCGATGCAGAGCCTTCCCCCGGCGGCACTTGCCCAGCCTGCCTCCAAGCGCGTATCGGCCCCCTCATGACTCTCGGCATGAACGACAACGACTCCCCCGCCCACCGCCTCGCCCGGATGAAGTTCCGCGCCTGGCATCGCGGCACGCGCGAAGCCGACTACATGATCGGCTGCTTCTTCGACACGCGCCACGCCGGGTGGGACGCCGCCGCCCTCGACTGGTTCGAACGCCTGCTCGAGGAAGACGACGTCGATATCATGGCCTGGGCGCTCGGAACCCAGCCCGTGCCCGCCGCGTTTGAAGGCCCTGAAATGGACGCCATGCGCCGCCTCGATTACGTCGATATCCCGCGCTGAAGCCGCACGTGCCCGATCCCAACCGCATCCTTTCGGCGACAACGCCGCTTACGCTCGCCAGCATCGCCCGCGGCGCGCAGCCGCTTGTCCTTGCCGACCTTGCCCGTGCCGCCGCCACCGGCAATGCGCCAAAGCGCACGATCTTCATCGCCGCCGACGATGCCGCCATGCGCGCCGTCACCCAGAGCGCCGCGTTCTTCGCGCCCGAGCTCGACGTCAGCGAATACCCCGCGTGGGACTGCCTCCCCTTCGATCGCGCCTCGCCCGCGATGTCGGTCAGCGCCCGCCGCCTCGCCGCGCTCCACGCCCTGCAGGAAAAGCAGGAGGGGCCCCAGCTCCTCGTCACCACCATCAACGCCGTCCTCCAGCGCACCCTCACCCCGTTCCGCATCCGCGAATCCGTCCGGAGCTTGCGCGTCGGGCAGGAAATCGCGCGCGAAAGCCTGATCGCTCTCGTCCAGCGCCAGGGCTACACCCGCGTCGATACCGTCGTGGATGCGGGCGAATACGCTGTGCGCGGCTCGGTCTTCGATCTCTGGCCCAGCGGCCTCTCCCACGGCCTGCGCCTCGATTTCTTCGGCGACGAGATCGAGACGATGCGCCTGTTCGATCCCGCCACCCAGCGCTCGGTCCAGCCCGTCCAGTCGCACCTCCTTCTCCCCGCCAGCGAAGCCCTGCTGGACGAAGACTCCATCCGCCGCTTCCGCACGCGCTACCGCGAGCAGTTCGGCGCTAATGCCACCGGCGATCCGCTCTATCAGGCCGTCACCGACGGCCGCCGCCTCGCCGGGATGGAGCACTGGCTCCCCCTCCTCGAAGACCGCCTCGTCACGCTCTTCGACCACCTGACCGACGGCGACCTAGTCCTCCTCGACACCTCCGCCGCCAAGGCCGCCGAGCAGCGCCTCGCCGATATCGCCGACTACCGCCAGGCCCGCGCCGAAAGCAGCCAGCGCGCCGGCAGCACCACCTACCGCCCGCTGGCCGAAACCGCGCTCTACCTCTCCCGCGACGAATTCGACCGCGCCCTCGCCAGTTGGCCCGTCCACCGCATGAGCCAGTTCGCCGAACCGGAATCGGCTCGCGTCCTCGATTTCGGCTTCGGCCCCCCGCGCGATTTCGCCCCAGAACGCGCATCCGGCGCCAATATCTACGAAGCCGCCGCCAAGCACCTCGCCGCCCTCGCCACGCGCGGCCACAAGGCGATCATCGCGGCCTACTCCGCCGGTTCCCGCTCGCGCCTCGCCTCGCTGCTGGGCGATGCCGGGAAAGCCTCGCCCATCCTCGCCGAAACCTGGCAGGAAGCCCTCGGCGCCGCCGCGACCGGCAAACCCGCCGCCGTCGTCCTCCCGCTCGAACAGGGCTTCTCCAGCGGCGATGTCGAAGTCCTCACCGAACAGGACATCCTCGGCGACCGCCTCGTGCGCCCCAAGCGCAAGCGCAAGGATGCCGACGCCTTCCTCGCCGAACTCGCCGCGCTCGGCACCGGCGATCTCGTCGTCCACATGGAGCACGGCATCGGCCGCTACATCGGCCTCGTGCCGGTCGACGTCGGCGACAGCCCGCACGACTGCGTCCAATTGGAATACGCGGGCGGCGACAAGCTCTACATCCCCGTCGAAAACCTCGACGTCCTCTCCCGCTACGGCCACGACGCTGAAGGCGTCGCGCTCGACAAGCTTGGCGGCGAGGCATGGCAGCGCCGCAAGGCGAAGATGCGCGAGCGCATCCTCGAAATTGCCGGCCAACTGATGCAGACGGCGGCCCTGCGCGCGCTCCGCGAAGCTGACGCGCTCGCCCCCGATCCCATGACCTACGGCCCCTTCGTCGACCGCTTCCCCTGGGCCGAGACCGACGATCAGGAACGCGCCATCGATGACGTCCTGACCGACATGGCTTCGGGCAAGCCGATGGACCGCCTCGTCTGCGGCGATGTCGGCTTCGGCAAGACGGAAGTCGCCCTGCGCGCCGCCTTCGTCGCTGCCATGGCCGGCAAGCAGGTCGCCGTCATCGCCCCCACCACGCTCCTCGCCCGCCAGCACTACACCGCCTTTGTCGAGCGCTTTGCCGGCTTCCCCCTCGAAGTCGGCCGCCTCAGCCGCCTCGTCCCCGCCAAGGAAGCCGCCGCCACGAAGGAAGGCCTCGCCGCCGGCACCATCGACGTCGTCATCGGCACCCATGCGCTCCTCTCCAAGGGCCTCGAATTCAAGCGCCTCGGCCTCGTCATTGTCGATGAGGAACAGCGCTTCGGCGTCGTCCACAAGGAGCGCCTCAAGGAATTGAAGGCCGACGTCCACGTCCTCACCCTCACCGCCACGCCCATCCCGCGCACGCTCCAGATGGCAATGTCGGGCCTGCGCGAACTCTCCACGATCCAGACCCCGCCGGTCGACCGCCTCGCCGTGCGCACCTATGTCATGCCGTGGGACGACGTCACCATGCGCGAGGCCCTGATGCGCGAGCACCAGCGCGGCGGCCAGTCCTTCATCGTCGTCCCCCGCATCGCCGACATGCCCGATCTCGAGGAATGGCTTCGCCTCAACGTGCCCGAGATCCGCTACGTCTCCGCGCACGGCCAGATGAGCCCCACCGAAGTCGAAGACCGCATGGGCGCCTTCTACGAGAAGCGCTACGAAGTCCTCCTCTCGACCACCATCGTCGAGAGCGGCCTCGATATCCCCAGCGCCAACACCATCGTCCTCCACCGCGCGGACCGCTTCGGCCTCGCCCAGCTCTACCAGCTGCGCGGCCGCGTCGGGCGCGGCAAGCTGCGCGCCTATGCCTACCTCACCTACCCCGAGGACCAGGCCCTCTCCGAGGTCGCCGAAAAGCGCCTCAAGGTCCTCTCCGACCTCGACAGCCTCGGCGCCGGTTTCCAGCTCGCCAGCCATGACCTCGACCTGCGCGGCGCAGGCAACCTCCTCGGCGACGAGCAGTCCGGCCACGTCCGCGAAGTCGGCTTCGAGCTCTACCAGTCGATGCTCGAAGACGCGATCGTCGCCGCCAAGGCCGGCGAAATCGGCCTCGCCCGTGAGCGCAATGCGCTGAGCCCCCAGATCACCGTCGACGCGCCCATCATGATCCCGGAGGACTACGTCCCCGATCTCGCCGTGCGCATGGCGCTCTACCGCCGCATGAACGATGCCGATGGCCCCGAGGCCGTCGAAGCCCTCGCCGCCGAAATGATCGACCGCTTCGGCCCCCTCCCCGCGCCCACGCAGAACCTCCTGCAACTCATCGAGATCAAACGCCAGGCCATCGCCGCCAACATCGCCAAGATCGACGTCGGCGCCAAGGGCACCCTCGTCTCGTTCCACCAGGACGACTTCCCCGACCCCATGGGTCTCATCGCCTACGTCGACCGCCTCAAGGGCACCGCCCGCCTGCGCCCCGACAACAAGCTGGTCATCAACCGCGCATGGGGGACGCCGGAAGCCCGCCTCAACGGCCTCGTCCAACTCACCAAAGGCCTCAGCACCATCGCCAAACGCGCCGCAAATCGGGTCTGACCCTCCTAAGCCCTCTCCCCTCGAGAGGAGAGGGCTGGGAGAGGGGCCCGGCCTCCAACGCAAGGCCTTGAAGCAATAAGAAGCCTCCGGCGGGCAAGGGCCACAGCCCTTGCATCCCACAAATGCTTCACCGGAACTGGGAGGGGATCTTCGCAGGTGGTGCCGGAGCCAGGGCGGTCGGCCTTGCCGCCAAGCCTGCTGGCGCACCGCCTTTCCCCACCTTCGTCATTCCCGCGAAGGCGGGAATCCAGAGCGGTGATACAATGCCGCGTCGAGCAATCGGTGATTGTGGCACGTGTCACCGCAATGTCACACCGCAATGTCACACCGCAATGTCACACCGCAATGTCACACC
>NZ_LJHZ01000060.1:0-43685 GCF_001296055.1 Novosphingobium sp. AAP93 | reverse complement strand
CGAGCGAAGTCGAGACACCGGGCGCAAGGTGTCTCGACTTCGCTCGACACGAACGGGTGAATGAGAAGTGATTAAAGCGCCGAGACGCTGAGGAAACCCGGCACTGGCCCGTTCCACTCGCCCGGCTGTGACGGCAGTTCGGTCAGCACATCCTTGGGCGGACGCGGCTCATCGCGCCGCGCACGCACCGGCTTGGCCGCAACCTCACGCGGCGCTTCCATCTCAGACGCTGCCTCAACCGCAGCCTTGGGCGCACGCTCCCGGCGCGGAGGCTTCTCGCCGCGCGGCGCGCGTTCGGCCCGCGGCGCCCGCTCGCGCTTCTCCGCCACCGGCGCCTCAGCCACAGCCTCCCCGTCATCCAGCGTGAACACCGGGATCTTCATCCCCGTCAGCTTCTCGACGTTGGCGATGGCTTCCGCATCCTCGCTCGTCACGAAGGTAAACGCTCGTCCCGTCGCCCCCGCGCGGCCGGTGCGGCCAATGCGGTGGACGTAATCGTCCGGATGCCACGGCGTGTCGAAGTTGAAAACGTGGCTCACGCCCTTCACGTCAAGGCCGCGTGCGGCGACGTCGGAGGCGACGAGGATCGAGATCACCCCGTCCTTGAACTTCTGCAATTCGGCATTGCGCGCGTTCTGGTCCATGTCGCCATGGATCTCTCCGGCAGAAAAGCCGTGGCTTTGCAGGCTCTTGGCCAGTTCGCGCACCGTCGTCTTGCGGTTGGCGAAGATGATCGCGGTGTTCACGTTGTCAGTGCGCAGCAGGTGCCGCAGCACCTCGCGCTTGCCCCGCGTTGTCACGTGGATCTTGTGCTGGGCGATGTTCGAATTGTTCGAAGCGGGCCGCGCCACTTCGATGTACTTGGGATTGCTGAGGAACTTGTCCGCCAGCTTCTTGATCACCGGCGGCATGGTGGCCGAAAACAGCAGCGTCTGCCGCGTCGCCGGCAGCTTCGAGCAGATCGTCTCGATATCCGGGATGAAACCCATGTCGAGCATGCGGTCCGCCTCGTCGATCACCAAGAGCTCGCAGCCCGTGAGCAGGATCTTGCCGCGCTCGAACAGGTCCATCAGGCGGCCCGGCGTCGCGATCAGCACGTCCACGCCGTCGGACAGCGCCTTGACCTGATCGCCCATCTGCACGCCGCCGATCAGCAGCGCCATCTTGAGATCATGGTTCTTGCCGTACTTCTCGAAGTTCTCGGCGACCTGCGCCGCGAGTTCACGCGTCGGCTCGAGGATCAGCGAGCGCGGCATCAGCGCGCGGCGGCGGCCATGCGCGAGGATATCGATCATCGGCAGCACGAAGCTCGCCGTCTTGCCCGTCCCCGTCTGCGCGATGCCGATGATGTCGCGCATCATCAGCACCGAGGGGATGGCCTGCGCCTGGATCGCAGTCGGCGTGTCGTAGCCGGCGTCGAGCACCGACTGCAGCAATTCGTCAGACAGGCCGAGATCGGCAAATTTCATGTGGGCTGATGATCCGAAATAGGGCGCGCAAGATTGTCCGGCGCGCGGAAGGCGTGGCCATGTGGCGCGCCATCGTGGCCCCGCGCCTAGGCGCAAAGGCGGGCAAAAGTCAAGGAAACTGGTTACGGATGCGCAGGGTTTGCGCTCAATTCCCGTCGACCGGAACGTATTCGTGCACGTCCTTGAGCTTGCAGGTCGTCCCCGCGCGCGAATGGATCGCATCGCGGCCGACGCAAAGCTGGCCGTCGCTCGTCTTCGACATGTAGAAACCCAGGTAGAAATCGCGTGCGCTGCAGGCCTTCTCGAGGCCCGCCGCGATCATCCGGCGGTCGCGCATGTAAAACATCAGCCGCCCGTCGGTGATCGGCTGCACGGCGGCGATGCCCATGGCCGGCATGCACTTGCCCGTCTTGCGCTCCCGGAATCGCGGCGCATTGGGCCGCATTTGCGGCAGGGTCGGCTGCAGTATCGGTTGCATCGGCTGCAGCGGCAGAATCTGCGGCGCAACCGCATTGCGCCCGGCATCGCGCGGCGTCACGCGGATGATCACCTGCTGTTCGATACGCACCTGGTCCCACACATCGCCCGCCAGCGGATTGACGGCGGCCCCGCCGGGCAAGGCGCCCTGCGGCCCCACGAGCAACGGCGAATCCGGCGGCAGCGTCGCCGCGGTCCAGATATCCTCATCGCCCGCGGCATCGTCATCAAACAGCGCAAATGCGCTGCCATCTGCCGGAAGGCCCGGCAGGACCAGAGCGAAGCTCGCGAAGAGGCCGAATAACGTTGTCATGGCGAAAGCAGAAGCAGCGTGGTCCCTCGAATCAGTGTTTCCGCCCTGACGGTTTTTTCGGGCATTCCATGCGCCCGGAGAATCGTCATCTCTCGGTAGCACTTCTGCTTGAACCCCCGCTTAACTCGGCTGGCAGAAAAAATGAATTGCCCGCTGCGGCCTGCCGGGGGTAGCCAGAGACATGTCGACCGAAATTGATCACAACGCCTTTGTCGCCGAAGCTGCCGAGCTGCTTGGGGCCCGCGGGTTCACCACCGATCCCGATCTCATGGCGCCATGGCTTACCGACTGGCGCGGGCGGTTTACCGGCCGGGCGCTCGCGATGGCCTCGCCGGCCGCGACCGCCGAAGTGGCCGATTTGATCAAACTTTGCGCGAAGCACCGCGTGCCGATCGTGCCGCAAGGGGGCAATAGCGGCATGTCCGGCGGCGCCACGCCCGATTGCGAGGGCCACGCCCTCCTTCTCAGCCTGCGCCGGATGAACACGATCCGCCGCCTCGATGCCGAAAACCGCATGGTCACCGCCGACGCCGGCGTTGTCCTGCAGACGCTCCATGAAGCCGCGGATGAAGCCGGCCTGCGCTTTGCCCTCACCCTCGGCGGCAAGGGCTCGGCCACGATCGGCGGCCTCATTTCGACCAACGCGGGCGGCACGCAAGTGCTGCGCCATGGCACGATGCGCGCGATGGTGCTGGGGCTCGAGGCGGTCATGGCGGACGGGTCGGTGCTCGATACGCTCACCCCGCTCAAGAAGGACAACCGCGGCTTCGATCTCAAGCAGGTGCTGATCGGCTCGGAAGGCACAATGGGCGTGATCACCGCCGCCACCTTGCGGCTGGAGCCCCGCATTGACGGGCGCACCGTGCTGTGGGCGGGCCTTGCCTCGCTGTCCGACGCGCGCGCGCTGTTGCTGCATGCCGAGAGCATTGCCGGGCCCGCACTCGAGGGGTTCGAAGTCATGCCGCAACATTCGCTGGCCGCGGTGCTCGATTATCTGCCGGGCGCACGCGCGCCGCTGGCTGAGCCGCATCCGTGGCATGCGCTGATCGAGCTGGTCGCCGAAAGCGATGCCGCCGCCGAACGCCTGCCTGACCTCGCCGAAACCATGCTCGCCTCGGCGTTCGAAGTCGGGCTCATCGCCGATGCCACGATCAGCACGAGCGAGGCCCAGGCCGAAGCGTTCTGGGCGCTGCGCGATGCGATTGCCCCGGCCGAGCGGGCGCTGGGCCCTGCCGTCCAGCATGACATCAGCGTGCCGACGCAACTGATGGCCCAATTCGTCGAGCATGCCGTCCCGCTGCTCGAAGCGGCCTGGCCCGGCACCCGCGCGGTCGGCTTCGGGCATCTCGGCGATGGCAACATCCACTTTCACGTCCTCGCGCCGCAAGGCGTCGATCCGGCCGCCTGGCAGCAGGGCGACGGCAAGGCGATCAGTGCGCAAGTCCACGATCTCGTGACCCAATGGGGCGGCTCGATCTCCGCCGAGCACGGCATCGGTCAGTTGAAGCGCGACGAACTGGCCCGGCTGGGTGACCCGGTTGCGCTGTCCATGCTCCGCCAGATCAAGGCCGCGCTCGATCCGCAGGGCCTGCTCAATCCCGGCAAGCTGGTCTGACGAAAAAATTCCCGCTGTGTGACAGCCGCGTTGCAGCCGGCCTTGCGCAGCCCCGGTACAATCCCTAAACGGCGCGCTCCCGCCGCAATCCCGCCGGTTTTGGCGCGTGCATGGCAACCAGTCTGACGGAGAGAATACCATGGCGAGCGCGCCGCAGTCCCTGCCCTTGTTTTACAACGATCTCGCGCCGCTGAATCTTCGCGATCACGCGAACTGGAAGGCCCGCGCCGCCGACAAGGCGTCCTGGATGATCGGCCAGCATGCGATCCCGCTGACGGTCGAGGAATTCCCGCAGGCCGCACGCCACTTCCCGATCATCTTCGCCTCGGGCGAAAACCCGGTGCCGCTGGCGCTGATGGGCCTCAACGAAGGCATCAACGTGTTCGTCGACGCCGAGGGCAATGTGGCCCCGAACACCTACGTTCCGGCCTATGCCCGCCGCTACCCCTTCCTCCTTGCCAAGCTGACGCCGGACACCACCGACCTGTCGCTGTGCTTCGACGCTTCGACGAATCTGCTCGGCGATTTCGAGGATGGTGAGCCGCTGTTCGCCGGTGAAGAACCCTCGGAAGCCACACGCAACGTGCTGCAGTTCTGCGAGCAGTTCGAACAGGCCGGCCAGCGCACGCAGGCCTTTGTCGAGGAACTGACCAAGCACGACCTCCTCATGGACGGCGAAGCTGCGATCCAGCAGACCGGCGTCGAGCAGCCCTTCGTCTATCGCGGCTTCCAGATGGTGAATCAGGAAAAGCTGCGCGATATGCGCGGCGATGTCCTGCGCGGCTGGGCGCAGAGCGGCCTGCTGCCGCTGGTCTACGCGCACGTGTTCTCGCTCGATCTGATGAGCGTGATCTTCGGCAAGCAGGTGGAGCAGGGCGTCGGCCCGACCCCGCCGCTTCCGGCGTTCTGATAACATCGTAACACCAATCAGATAGGGTCGGCATAAACTCCCGCCGGATCGGACGGCAAAAGGCCTTGCCTTGGCGGGAGGCACCACCTATCTTCCGTAAGTCGCGACGGTGCTCCCCTCATGGCCCGGCGCGGCGGGTGCACCTGGTGCACCTCCTCCCTGAACCTTGGCCACCTGGAGCACTGCTCCAGGTGGTTTTTTCATGATCTCAAGAGCTTACTCGGCAGCCGCGCGCCAATGGCCGCGCTCGCGGCCAAGGTCTGCGACGGCAATCGCCATGCGCTGGACCAATGCTGCCACTACGTCGACCGTCGCGGCGAGTCCCGGCCCCGGCTCGGCCAGCGCGGCATCGAGGTAGGTCCGCCGGTCGATTTCCAGCTGGAGACAATGGATTCCGTCCTTCCGCCGCGCGTGCCGTTCCAGCACATAGCCGCCGGCATAGGGCCGGTTGTGCGCGGTCAGCCGCCGCGCCTGACCCAGTGCGGCAAAGGCCTCGGCCACCAGCGCGCCGTCGCAGGCTGCACCGAACCGGTCGCCCAGCACGAACTCTGCGGCAGGCTCGCCGGCCCGTGCGGGCAGCGGCGGCATCGAATGAAGGTCGATCAGCAGCGCCGCCCCCCACCGTGCCCGCACGCTGTCGAGCAAGGCCGCGAGTGCCGCGTGATAGGGCTCGTGCACCCCTTCGATCCGCGCGGCGAGATCATCAGCCGCGATCGGCCACTTCCACAGCTCGCCAAGGCCGGGCAGCCGCCGCGGCACGAGGCCCAGCCCGCTCCGCGCGCGGCGCCCGGATGACGGGCTGGCGGGTGCAGAACTCGCATCAGGCGCGCCGCCGCCGACCATGTCCCAATCGACATCGTCGCTGGCGCGGTTGAGATCGATCATCGCACGCGGTGCATGGGCCACCAGCAGCGCAGCCCCGGTCCGCTCGGCCACCGCCTTGCCGACAAGATCGACCAGCCGGTCCTCCAGCCGCGGCGCACTGTAGGCCGGCTGGCGCATGCGGGAGATCAGTTCGGACGGATAGCTGCGCCCGGCATGCGGCACCGCGATCACCACCGGCACCGGTGAGGGATCGTGCTGCCAGACGGTGAACGCAGCCGCCCCCTCCAGCCCGGGCACGCGCCCGCCGCTGCGGGTCATGCCGCCGCTGAAGCTCGCAGTGCTGCCGCGCGCAGGCGATTCGCCCCCGGACAGGAAGAGTCGATCCATCGACGAAAGCTGCCGGGCTTTGGCGCGCATGTCAAAGTGCTCCGTGGGGCGCAAGGCACGCATAAGTAGCTGCCACAGGACTGTTCAGCGAGTATGGCGCTGCCACTGCGTTTGTCCCCTAGCACCCGGTCTGGACGGAATGTTAACCTGCCCGGGTGTAGACCATCGCCCAAGGAGCAGTGTCTGCATCGGCCCCGCGGGCACGATAATCAGGCAAACTGGCAAGACTTTGAAGGTGACCATGATTCGAATCCTCCTCGCCGAAGACGAAGAAGCAATGCGCACCTATCTCGCCCGGGCCCTTGAAAACGCCGGTTACGAAGTGGTGTCGGTCGATCGGGGCACCGATGCCGTGCCGCTGCTGGAAAGCCAGCATTTCGATCTGCTGCTCTCGGACATCGTCATGCCGGAAATGGACGGCATCGAACTGGCCCAGCGCTGCGCCGAGATCAGCCCGGCGACCAAGGTCATGTTCATCACCGGCTTTGCCGCCGTCACGCTCAAGGCCAACCGCGAGGCGCCCAGCGCGCGCGTGCTGTCGAAGCCCTTCCACTTGCGCGATCTCGTGCTCGAAGTGGAACGTGTCTTCTCGGATTCGCCGATGACGGGCAACTTGCGCTGAAGAGATACGGGAGGCCTAAAAACCCCCCTTGCAAGCCCAGCCGCCCGGCGCTAATGGGCTGCCTCTCCCGCCGCGCTGGCCGCCGCGGAAGCTTGATGGTGCGGGCGTATAGCTCAGTGGTAGAGCACTATGTTGACATCGTAGGGGTCGCAAGTTCAATCCTTGCTACGCCCACCATCGCTTGAAAAACCCCGCCGCGGCGGGGTTTTTTGTTGCCTTGAAGGCCTGTCACCGGACCGGCTTTCACACCGATCCGGCGACAGCCGGGAGTCCTTACTTCCCCTGCCAGTTGGGCTTGCGCTTCTCGGCAAATGCAAGGCTGCCTTCGCGCGCGTCGGACGAGGTGAACACCGGCGCGACATAGGCTTCCTGCTTGTCCCACATCTCGGCTTCGGTCCACTCGTGCGAATCGCGGATGATCGCCTTCGAGGCAATCAGCGCGAGCGGGCCGTTTGCGGCAACGCGCGCGGCGAGCGCCTTGGCGGCCTCGAGCGAAGGCCCATCGGTCAGTTCGTTGACGAAACCCAGCGCATAGGCGCGGTCGGCGTCCATGAAATCGCCCGTCAGCGCGAGTTCCATCGCGATGCGCGGGGGGATCTGCCGGGGCAGCTTGATCAGGCCGCCGGCGGCCGCTGCAAGGCCGCGCTTGGCTTCGGGAATGCCGAACTTGGCGGCCTTGTTCGCCACGATCAGATCGCACGAGAGCGCCAGTTCCATGCCGCCCGCCAGCGCATAGCCGTCGACCGCCGCAATGATCGGCTTCTTCGGCGTCCACTGCGACAGCGCGCCGAAGCCGCGGCCGGGCACGCTCGGCCGCTCGCCGCGCAGGAAGCCCTTGAGGTCCATCCCTGAGCAGAACGTGCCGCCCGCGCCGGTCAGGATCGCGCAGCGCAGGTCGGTCTCGGCGTCGAATCGGTCCATCGCCGCGGCGATTCCTTCGGCCGCGGCCTTGGTCATCGCGTTCTTGGCTTCAGGCCTGTTGATGGTGACGATCAGGACGTTGCCGTCCACTTCGGTCAGGACTTCGGGGGCTTCGCTCACGACATCTCTCCTCGGGTAGCGCTTAATCGCTTGGTTAAATGTCTAGAACCCGCCCCCGGCTCCTGTCCAGAGCCAAACCGAGCGATTTGCCGCACGCTATGCCCTTTGGTGTAACCGGGCCGCTTGCGCGCACGGAACTGCCTGCTAAGGAACGGCAAATTTTTTGGACTCTCCCCGGGGAAGGCACGCAAACCATGGCAAAGATCAAGGTGAAGAATCCTGTCGTCGAGCTAGACGGCGACGAAATGACGCGGATCATCTGGCAGTGGATCCGCGAACGTCTGATCCTTCCCTACCTCGATATCGATCTGAAGTACTACGATCTCTCGGTCGAGAAGCGCGACGAGACGAACGACCAGATCACCATCGATTCTGCCAACGCGATCAAGGAGTATGGCGTCGGCGTGAAGTGCGCCACGATCACGCCGGACGAGCAGCGCGTCGAGGAATTCGGCCTCAAGAAGATGTGGAAGTCGCCCAACGGCACGATCCGCAACATCCTTGGCGGCGTGGTGTTCCGCGAGCCCATCGTGATCCAGAACGTGCCGCGGCTCGTGCCGGGCTGGACCGATCCCATCGTCGTCGGCCGCCACGCGTTCGGCGACCAGTACAAGGCGACCGACACCCTCATCCCCGGGCCCGGCAAGCTGCGCCTCGTGTGGGACGGCGAGGACGGCCAGAAGATCGACCTCGACGTGTTCGACTTCCCGAGCGCCGGCGTCGCCATGGCGATGTACAACCTCGACGATTCGATCCGCGACTTTGCCCGCGCCTCGTTCAACTATGGCCTCGCGCTCGGCTGGCCGGTCTATCTCTCGACCAAGAACACCATCCTCAAGGCCTATGACGGCCGCTTCAAGGATCTGTTCCAGGACGTGTTCGACACCGAAGGCTTCGCCGAGAAGTTCAAGGCCGCCGGCATCGAATACCAGCACCGCCTGATCGACGACATGGTCGCCTCGGCGCTCAAGTGGTCGGGCAAGTTCGTCTGGGCCTGCAAGAACTACGATGGCGACGTGCAGTCCGATACCGTCGCGCAGGGCTTCGGCTCGCTCGGCCTGATGACCTCGGTGCTGATGTCGCCCGATGGCAAGACGATCGAGGCCGAGGCCGCGCACGGCACCGTGACGCGTCACTACCGCCAGCACCAGCAGGGCAAGCAGACCTCGACGAACCCGATCGCCTCGATCTTCGCGTGGACGCGCGGCCTCATCTACCGCGGCAAGTTCGACGAGACGCCCGAAGTCGTGAAGTTCGCCGAAACGCTCGAGCGCGTCTGCATCGAGACCGTCGAGAGCGGCAAGATGACCAAGGACCTCGCCATCCTGATCGGCCCCAACCAGCCGTGGATGACGACCGAAAAGTTCTTCGAAGCCATCGTCGAAAACCTCGAAGCGGCGATGGCCGCCGAGGGCTGAGCTGGCAGGCTGATATGTCTGGGGCGGGATAATCTCCCGCCCCGTTTCAGCCAAATTTAACCATTTCTTGCAGATTTGGGCAGAATACAGCAGCGTAACACCAAACAGGTGAACGCGTGCTGGCCTTAGTCGCAATCTCTGCCATCTTCCTGACCAGCGCGCTGGGACTCATCGGGCTGCTGGTTTACTGGCTGCGCCAGCGCGCGCTGCAAGAGCCGAAGCCGAAGAAGGCGAAGCGCCGCAAGGATGCAGCCGAGCCGGAACCCGAGCCCGAACCGCTCCCGCTCAAGACCGGTCGCAGCCGCCTGATTTCCGCCGCATCGCTGGCCGAAGCCGAAGCGGCCAATGCGCGGCCCGAGCCCGAACCCTTCGAGCCGGAACCCGAACCGGCCGAGCCTGAACCGGAAGCACCGGCTCCGTCATTGCCCACCCCGCTCGCAGCCGCACGGCAGCAGGCCCTTGTCCTGCGCCAGCACTTCCCGCCGCACCGCGCGCCCGAGGGTCGCAGCTGGCTGGGCGGCACCCCGGTGCTCCCCGGCGCGGCGGAATGGCCGGTGGGTCCGGCCACCGGCAAGCCGCTCCACTTCCTGCTCCAGCTCGATCTTGCCGAAGTGCCCGATGCGGCGGGCCTTGGCCTGCTCCCCACCGAAGGTGCTCTTGCGCTGTTCCTCGATCTCGATTGGGGCCCGGGCGAAGCGTTCCGCGTGATCCATGCGCAAGGCTATGCCGGCACGCCGTGGCACGCGCTCGAAGTGCCGCCGACGCTTGCCATGGCCTATGGCGACGAGGCCACGCTGGTCTGGCCCTGGGCGCTGACGCCCGAGCATGGCACGCAGCTCCTCCCCCGCTGGCCCATCGCGCCGCGCCTGGTCACGCTGCCGGAAACGGAGACGCCGGGCTGGCCGCACAGTGCCGATACCGCGCGCGCCCTGCTCGCCGCGCAAGGCGTGGATGAACTCGCCCCTCCCCTGACACCAGCCGATTTCCACGGCGCCGACGGACAAGGCCTTGAACCGCTCTGGTACGGTTATCCGCAGGACTGGATTTCCGTTCAGATCGTCTGCGCCGCGCTCGTGCGCGAAGCCGACCGCGCCGCGCGCACCGTGCTCGACGATCCCTATCCCGCGCTTGACGCCGAGGAACGCACCGCCCAGATCAAGGCCGCGCGCGAGGAAGCGCAGGCCTGGTTCGATCACGCACTGAACAACCCCGCGCTCACCCCGCTCGCCCCGCCGGTGCGCAAGGCGTTCTGGGACTGGCTCTCGACCCACCGCGCGCTCGCCGAACACGTGATGCCCGCCGCCGTCGAAGCCGCGATCGAGACGACGCTCCACGCCTCACCCGCGGAAGCCGCCAAGTTCCCCGAAGAGGTAACGGCCCGCGTCGCCTATCGCCACGCCCTCGCCCGCCGCACCCCCGAAGGCGTGATCGCCCCGCCGCCCGCGCGCCTGCTCGCGCCCGCCAGCGGGACCAGCGAACTTGCCGCCACGCACCTGCTCCTGCTCGAACTGCCGAACAACCCCGCGCTCGGCCACCACTTCGGCGGCGGCGCGCTGCAATGGTGGATCACGCCGGAGGATCTGGCAGACCGGCGGTTCGATGCGGTGGTGATGACGCGCACCTGAGCGTGCGAGATTACTTCGCCTGACCCCCTCCCCAACCCGCTCATGCTGAGCTTGTCGAAGCATCATACACAGCCGTGGCGCGTGCACCCTTCGACAAGCTCAGGGTGAGCGGACTTGGGGTTCATAAGCCGAGCTGCGATTGCAACCTGCGTATCTCGGCTATGAGCGCCGGCACATCCCCGCGAGACGCAGCAATAAAATCCAGATCCGCTGCACTTCCGCCAAGAAGATTGAGATCTCTGTGAGGCGTCTGGATGATACTGTCGCCCCCAAAATGATCCCGTCCTTCGACGAACGAGACCCACGGTCCAGCGGTTGCTCGCTCACACCGCTGTTCGATCTCAGCGAGTTGCTCTTCTGTCATGCCGCCCCTCACACCACCAGCCGCTCCTCCAGCCGCCTGACCAGCGCCGTGTCCGCGCCCAGCACGGCTTCGGCATAAGCCTCGAACGTGCCGTGCTCGCGCTCCATCGCAGCGAAGGCGCCATCGAGGAACTCCGGCTGCACCGACATGATCATGCGCAGCGCGTCGTCGGTCATCGAACGCCCAAAGCTCTCGCGAATATTCGCCGCTGCTGCCGCGATCCGCGCCTCGGAATTGCCGGCCGTGTTGGTGAGGAGGTAGTCCGCCATCACGTCGTCCGGATGCACGCCCAGCAGGCGATGGACAATCGCGGCGCCCACGCCGGTGCGGTCTTTGCCGGCAAAGCAGTGCAGCAGGCTCGGCCCATGGTCCTCGGCGAGCGTCTGCAGATAGAGCCGGAACGTGCCCACCAGCACCGGGCGGAACGGCAGCTTGTCGTAAAGCTTCACCATTGCCATGCGCGCATCGTCCACCGTGCGCACACCCGCCGCCGCCTCGTCATGCACCGCTTTGCCGTGATCGCCCGCCGTTTCGCCGGGATGGAACACCACCTGCCCCGCCCATTCCTCGTGGCGCAGGCAGGGGAACTGCGCGCGCTCGCTGTCCCCTCGGAGGTCGATCACCCGCGCGATGCCGATGCGGTGGACCTCGTCCAGATCCTCGGGAGTCGCCCCGAAGTGATGGCCGGACCGCCACAAATGCTCTGTGCGCAGCGTACCGCCGCGCGCGCGGTAGCCGCCATAGTCGCGAAAGTTGTGAATGCCGCTAAGCGGCAGAACGCGGTCTTGCATGGGTACAACCTCTGTCAGATCAGCCGCGCCTTTGCCACCTGATCAAGACGACAGGATTGCACCTCACGCAAAGCCTTCCGCGAGGAACCGCTCGGCGCACCCCGCCAGCATCGCCGAGCCCAGCGGCATCACGCTTTCATCCAGCATCATCCGCGTCGAATGGATCGAGCAGCAGCTTTTCCAGTCCGCCCCTTGCGGCGCGACGCCAAGGAAGAACATCGCCCCCGGCGTCTGCTCCAACACATAGGAGAAGTCCTCCGCGCCCATGATCGGATGCGCCAGCCGGTGGAAACGGCCCTCCCCGCCGATCTCCTCCGCCACTTTCGCGCCCAGATCGACCGCGCGCGCATCGCAGATCGTCACCGGAAAGCCCGGAATGATCGCGGTTTCCGCCGTCATGCCGTGCGCCGCCGCGATATGGCTGGCGAGCTTCGGCAGCGCCTCATGCAGCTTGGCCCGCGCCCCCGGCGAGAGCGTGCGCAAGGTGCCAAGCAGGTGCGCGCTGTCCGGAATGACGTTGTAGGCCGTCCCTGCCTCGATCTTCGAGACCGTCGCCACCACCGGATCGGCAACCGAGAACTTGCGCGTCACCATCGCCTGGATCGCGCTCACGATCTCGCAGGCGACCGGGATCGGATCGAGCGTATCGTGTGGCATCGAGGCGTGGCCGCCATCGCCCTTCACGGTGATCTCGAAGCGGTCCGCCGATGCGAGCAGCGGCCCGGCGCGCCCGGCGATCATGCCGTGCGGGCTGTTGGGCATGATGTGGAGCGCAAAGGCCGCATCCGCCTTGGGCTCCAGCAGCCCGTCCTCGATCATGAACCGCGCGCCGTGGTGTCCTTCCTCGCCCGGCTGGAACATGAACTGCACTTCGCCCGCAAGGTGTTCGCGACGCGCGCAGAGCAGCTCCGCCGCCCCCGCCAGCATGGCCGTATGCGCATCGTGCCCGCAGGCGTGCATGCGGCCCGCAAACTGCGAGGCAAATTCCAGCCCCGTCTCCTCGGGCATTTCCAGCGCGTCCATATCCCCGCGCAGCAGCACGCGGCGTCCAGGTTCTTTGGCATTCCCCCCGCCGCACTTCAGCGTCGCGACCAGCCCCGTCGTCGAAGGCCCTTCACGCCACGTCAGCGGCAGATGCGCCAGCGCTGCGCGCACTTTGTCCCGCGTCAACGGCGTGTGCAGCCCCAGTTCCGGCTCGGCATGGATCGCTCGCCTCAGCGCCGTGATCTGCGGCTCAAGGCTTCGCGCCTGTTCGAGAAGATCGGGATGCAGCATCGGGGGCTCCTTCGGCGAAAAGCGCCAGCAGTCTAGGATTGCACCGGGGCACTTGTCGAGGTCGGCTTATCCGCCCCCCCCTATCCACCTGCGTCGATCCGCCGCGTCAGTGCGGCAAGCGGCGCAGCAGCATCATAGGCGACCCCGCGCCCTTCGGTCCGGCGCACCCCCAGCCGCGCGAACAGGCGCGCCTCGTCGATCACCACCGGCGTACTGGCCCAATGCGCGTAAAGCCGCGCCAGCACCGGCTTGCCAATGGCGGCGTCCCCTGCCCGCATGGTCATCTCGGGCGTCCAGTCAACGACATTGCCCCCGCTCGCGCGGTTGATAGCGATCAGGGCATCGCGCAGCGTCTTGCGGCCCCCGGTCGCCTCGAAAATCGCGATTTCGGCTTCAAGCCAGAACGCCGCGCCGCCCCAGTAGAGCCGCCCGTGCTCCAAGGTTCCGTCCATCCCGCCATCGTCCGCCGCTGCCTTGCCGCGCGGAAGTCCATCGATCGCCTGCCGCCAGATCTCGCTCGCTGGCAATTGCCCTGCGCGGACCCGGGCCACAGGCTCGACCCATGTCGCATTGCCTTCCTGCAGCCACAGCGCCCGGCGCGGCAGATCGGGAAACGCACAGTGCACCATTTCGTGCACCAGGATCCAGTCGTCGTCGAAGGTGGCCTTGCTGGTGGCGACGCCGACATGCTGGCGCGTGATCGAGCCGTTGTAACCCCATGTCGTCGCATGGCCGACGCGGGCGCCCGGCTCGGCGATCAGGAACAGCGTGTATTCGGCCATCGGGAACACGCCGTAATAGGCCGTTGTCGCCGCGATGGCGCGCTGCACCCAATCGAGCACGAGCGCGCGGTCCAGCCCCGGCGCGCCTTCGGCAAAGACGACTCTCACGCGCCGCTCGCCCGCCTCCAGCAGGACAGCCGGATGATGCGGCACCGCCTCGTACAAGTCGTCGGGACTGTCTTCATAGGGTTTGCTGCCAGTCTCGGCATATCCGCGCGCACCCAGCGCGACCAGGCCGGCGAGGCTTCCCAGCACAGTTCGGCGTCGGACCATGGGGCGCCTTCTCAAGACCGGCGCGGGCTTGCGCATCGTGCTTTACGGTGCGACGGCGCGATGGGTTACAGCACCGATCCCCCTTGCACATCGGCCCACCCCGGTTTAATCGCTCGATTAACGCATTTGGGAGAGTCTGTCATGGCCGAAGCCTATATCATCGACGCCGTCCGCACCCCGCGCGGGATCGGCAAGCCCGGCAAGGGCGCGCTGTCGCACCTGCATCCGCAGCATCTCGCCGCCACCGTCATGAAGGCGATTGCCGAGCGCAACAATCTCGACACCGGCGCCATTGACGACATCATCTGGTCGACCTCCAGCCAGGTCGACAAGCAGGGCGGCGATCTTGGCCGCATGGCCGCGCTCGCCGCGGGCTTCAACATCAGCGCCAGCGGCACCACGCTCGACCGGTTCTGCGGCGGTGGCATCACTTCGGTGAACCTTGCCGCAGCCAGCGTCATGTCGGGCATGGAAGACTGCGTCATCGCCGGCGGCACCGAAATGATGAGCTTCACCGCTGCCAACGCCGCCGCGATGGCCAACGCCGGCTTCCCGCCGCGCCTGATGGGCTCGGGCAACAAGGCGCTCGACGAGATGCACCCGCAGTCGCACCAGGGCATCTGCGGCGACGCCATCGCCACGATCGAAGGCATCGACCGTGAGGCACTCGATGCGCTCGCGCTCGTCAGCCAGCAGCGCGCCGACCGCGCGATTCGGGAAGGCCGCTTCGCCAAGTCGGTCGTGCCGGTCTACAACGAGGACGGCACCGTCGCGCTCGACCACGAGGAATTCCCCCGCCCCGAAACGACCGCCGAAGGCCTCGCCAGCCTCAAGCCCGCGTTCGCCGGGATGATGGACTTCGACCTCGGCGGCGGCGTCACTTTCCGCAAGCAGATCAACCGCCGCTATCCGGATGTGGACATCAAGCCCGTCCACCACGCCGGCAATTCCTCGGGCGTCGTCGATGGCGCGGCCGCGCTGCTCATCACTTCGCCCGCCTATGCCCAAAGCCATGGCCTCAAGCCCCGCGCCCGCATCGTCGCTTATGCCAACCAGGGCGATGACCCGACGCTGATGCTCAATGCGCCCGTCCCCGCGGCCAAGAAGGTCCTCGCCAAGGCCGGCCTCACCAAGGAGGACATCGACGTCTGGGAAATCAACGAGGCTTTCGCCGTCGTCGCCGAAAAATTCATCCGCGACCTCGATCTCGACCGCGCCAAGGTGAACATCAACGGCGGTGCGATGGCGCTCGGCCACCCGATCGGCGCGACCGGCTCGATCCTCATCGGCACCGCGCTCGATGAGCTCGAGCGTTCGGGCGGTCGCTACGGCCTCGTCACGATGTGCGCGGCGGGCGGCATGGCCCCCGCGATCATCATCGAACGCATCTGATAGCTGGAACCTGAAGCCCCTCCCCCGTTCGGGGGAGGCTGGGTAGGGGTGCGCCCCGCGCGAAGGCAAGCGGCGCCCCCCTCGCCCCCCTTACTCCGCCGGCGCGATATCCTCCGCCGCATTCGCCACCACGCCCAGAACCGCCGCCCAGGCATCGACATTCTGCGTCAGCGCGGCGCGGTCGATCTTGTCGAGCGTGTCGTCGGGCGTGTGGTGAATGTCGAAGTAGTGCGTCATGTCCTGCGTCAGGTCGATCACTGCCAGCTTCTGCGCCTTGATCACGGGGCCGACATCCGCCCCGCCCTCGACTTCGCCCTCGCCGCGCACGATCCCCAGCGGCGCCAGCGAGGCAGCCACCTTGTCCGCCAGCGCGGCGTTCGAAGGCGCAAACTTCATCTCGACCCGCCAGATGCGGTCAGAGCCAGAATCGCTTTCCATCGCGAGCGCATGCCGCTCCGGATGCGCCTTGGCATAAGCCGCGCCGCCCGCCGCGCCGATTTCCTCCGCGCCCGCCAGCAGCACGCGGATCGTGCGCAGTGTCGGCCCTGCGCTTTGCGCCTTCAGGGCGGCTGCCGTCACAATCGCACAGCCCGCGCCGTCATCCAGCGCGCCGGTGCCCAGATCCCAGCTGTCGAGATGGCAGCCGACGAGGATCGGCGGCAAAGCCGGATTGCGCCCCGGCAGGTCGCCGATCACGTTGCCGGTAGGCAAACTCTCTGCTGTCCGCCCGGTGAGGGTCAGTGCCATGCGCAGCGCTTTGCCCTTGCCGATCAGCCGCACCAGCATATCCGCATCCGGGTTCGACATCGCCGCCGCCGGGATCGGCGCGACACCGGCAGGAAAATTTGTCACGCCGGTATGCGGATTGCGGTGGCTGTCCGTCCCGATCGAGCGGATCACGATGGCCGCCGCGCCCTTGGTCGAGGCCACGGCCGGCCCCGCCCGCCGCGCCTGTCCATAGGGCCCATAGCCGCTGCCGTCCTGCGCCGCCTTCATCGCATGATCGAGGAAGACGATCTTGCCCTTGAGCGATCCCGCAGGCGCCGCCTGCAGCGCATCGAGCGAGGCGAAGTAGACCACATCGGCCTCGATCCCCGCATCCGGCGTCGTTCCGCTGAAACCCAGCGCGCTGACCGCCAGCCTCTGCGGCACCGGCACGGTCAGCCGCGCCGCATCGGTGCCGCGCACATAGGCGCGCGTCGTTGCCGGTTCGATGGCCACATTGCGGAAGCCCATGGCCTTGAGCTTGTCTGCCGCCCAAGCCCGCCCACGCGCTTCGGCCTCGCTCCCGGCGAGGCGCTGGCCGACTTCGCTGGTCAGCCCGGCGATGAACTCCCACGCCGCGTCGTCAGGCACCGCCGGAGCTGCCATCGCCGCACCGGGAAAGAGCACCGCCAGCAGCGCCAGCTTTCGAAAAGTCGCCATCATCACATCTCCCGACAGGCCGCCATGCGCCTGCAATGCCCGCCACCAAACAGAAACGCCACCCGATTTCGATAGCTCCTCGGCAAGCCCGCTCACCCCGCTTGCCCGCCGCCCCGCGCCCCTGTAGAGCGCGCCGCAACTCCATACTTTTTCGAGATCAAGGACCCTGCGATGGCCGCCCAGTACGCCTACGTCATGAAGAACATGACCAAGACCTTCCCCGGCGCGCCCAAGCCGGTGCTGAAGGACATCAACCTGCAGTTCTACCAGGGCGCCAAGATCGGCATCGTCGGCCCCAACGGCGCGGGCAAGTCGACGCTGATCAAGATCATGGCCGGCATCGACAAGGACTACACCGGCGAAGCCTGGCCGGGCGAGAACATCACCGTCGGCTACCTCGAGCAGGAACCCCAGCTCGACGAGACCAAGACGGTGCTCGAAAACGTCAAGGATGGCGCGCGCGAGATCGCCGACATGGTCGACCGCTTCAACGCCATCGGCATGGAAATGGCCGAGGAAGACGCCGACTTCGACGCGCTCGGCGCCGAGATGGCCGAACTGCAGGACAAGATCGACGCGGTCGACGGCTGGACGCTCGACAACCAGCTCGAAATCGCGATGGAAGCCCTGCGCTGCCCGCCGGGCGACTGGCCGGTGAACAGCCTCTCGGGCGGCGAAAAGCGCCGCGTCGCGCTCACCCGCCTGCTGATCCAGAAGCCCTCGATCCTGCTGCTGGACGAACCGACCAACCACCTCGACGCCGAAAGCGTCAACTGGCTGGAGAACCATCTCAAGGAATATGCCGGTGCGGTGCTGATGATCACCCACGATCGCTACTTCCTCGACAACGTCGTCGGCTGGATCCTCGAACTCGATCGCGGCAAGTACTTCCCCTATGAGGGCAACTACTCGACCTACCTCGAGAAGAAGGCCAAGCGGCTCGAGCAGGAAGCGCGCGAGGACGAAGGCCGCCAGAAGGCCATCGCGCAGGAACTCGAGTGGATCCGGCAAGGGCCGAAGGGCCGCCAGACCAAGTCCAAGGCGCGTATCAAGGCGTTCGACCAGCTCGTCGAATCCGCCGAGAACCGCCCCATCGGCAAAGCCCAGATCGTCATCCAGGTGCCCGAACGCCTTGGCGGCAAGGTGATCGAGGCCAAGAACATCTCCAAGGCCTATGGCGACAAGCTGCTGTTCGAGAACCTCTCGTTCATGCTGCCCCCCGGCGGCATCGTCGGCGTGATCGGGCCGAACGGCGCGGGCAAGTCCACGCTGTTCAAGCTCATCACCGGGCAGGAACGACCCGACAGCGGCACGATCGAGATCGGCCAGACGGTCCACTTGGGCTACGTCGACCAGAGCCGCGACCACCTCGATCCTTCAAAGAACGTCTGGGAGGAAATCTCCGACGGGCTCGACTACATGAAGGTCAACAAGCAGGACATGTCGACGCGCGCCTACGTGGGCGCGTTCAACTTCAAGGGTCAGGACCAGCAGAAGAACGTCGGCAAGCTCTCGGGCGGTGAACGCAACCGCGTGCACATGGCCAAGATGCTGAAGGCGGGCGGCAACGTCCTCCTGCTCGACGAGCCGACCAACGACCTCGACGTCGAAACGCTGCGCGCGCTGGAAGACGCGATCGAGAACTTCGCGGGTTGCGCCGTGGTCATCAGCCACGACCGCTTCTTCCTCGACCGCCTCGCCACCCACATCCTCGCCTTCGAAGGCAACAGCCACGTCGAATGGTTCGAAGGCAACTTCGAAGCCTACGAGGAAGACAAGCGCCGCCGTCTGGGCGATGCGGCGGACCGGCCGACGCGTCTGGCGTACAAGAAGCTGACGCGCTGAGGCTTCGGCTCAGGGCGCAATCCATTCGCCAGACCACGGGCTAGAGGCATCCGGGCGCGTAAATCGGGCGCGGGTGCCCCCTTCGTGGTCCAGCCTGAGCCAATCGAGGCTGCGCACTTCGACCAGCAGCAACGCAAAGTTGCTGCGACCGGGCAGCGTTTCGTCGACGGTCGGGCTGCGACGGGAAAGCGCTTCCGGGATCGCGGAGCCTGCCGCTTCGAGCATGCCGCCGGGTCCGGTTTCTGCCAGATAGCAGCGGCGGCTGGAAGGCGCTGCCCTGCTCCACGCCGCATCGACCACGAATCCGGCATGCTCGATCCGCCCCACCCCGCGCATGCGCAGCTGCACGCGGGCGTCGGGATCGTAAGCCAGCACGCTCACCGGCGCACCCTCCCCGATCAGGGCCACCTTGGGGCTGCGCAGATCGGTGTGAAACCGCAAGCACGCGAGATCGGCGCTGGCCCCGCGCAGCACCATCATGCGCAGATCGCCGTCCGCCGTGCCCACCACTGGCGTATGCATCGCCTGCTTGCGGTCACGCGCAGCAGCGGCCAATCGCCGGGCTGCATCGGCAAGAACGTCATCGAGCGTCAATCTCAACTCTGCTTCTCCCCATGTCCGTCCCGCCAACCTGAACGGGAGGCCACGCGCGCGGTTCAGCACAGCGACAGCGCGACTCGGATAGCTACAGTGCTATGACAACGTACTGGGTCGAAATCGACTCAGCCAACGGGAGCCGGGACCATGGCCGCCAAGTCCGTTTTGAAGAACAGCGCATCCGCCCTTCTCGCCCTCGCGCTGGGCACGGCTGCGCTGATACCGAGCGCCGCACTCGCGCAGGAACGCGACCAGCGCGGCGCCGGCCGGATGGAGCGCATCGAGCGCATGGAGCGCATGGAGCAGAACCGACCGGCGCAGGTTCCCGCGTGGCAAGGCCGCGCCGCCGCACCAGCACCGGCAGCCGCCCCGCAGCAGCCGCGCTGGTCGGGCCGCCCCACGTTCTCGCAAGGCAGCGGCCCCGCTCCGCAGCCGCAGCGTGAAGGCGCCTGGCAAGGTCGCCCCGCATGGCAGGGCAGCGGCAATGGCGGCGGAGACCGCGAGCGCGGTGATCGCGGCAATGGCGCCTATGCCAATGGCCAGCCCCCATTTGGCGGCCGCCCCGGCTGGAACAACAACGGCGCCCCGCAGGCGACGCCGGGCAGCGCGCCGACGTGGCAGGGCCGCAACCCCACCTACGTCGATCCCGCCCGAAATCCGCAGGCCAATCGCGACAACCGCTGGGCCGAAGGCCGCAACGACGAGCGGGGCGACCAGCGCGATTGGCAGCGTGATCGGGATCGGGATCGGGATCGCGATGGCCAGCGCGATCGAAACAACAACAACTGGCAAGGCCGTGACAACCGCTGGGCGGGCAACAACGGCTGGCGCGGCAACAATGGCTGGCAGGGCCGCGACGACCGCCGGTGGGGTTACAACAACGGCTGGCGCGGGGACGACCGCCGCTGGGGCTACAACAACGGCTGGCGAGGGGACGACCGCCGCTGGGGCTACAACAACGGCTGGCGCGGAAATGCCAGGGGTTACAACAACAACTGGCGCCGCTGGGACCGCGACGGCTGGCGGCGTGACAACCGCTACGACTGGTATGGCTGGCGCAATCGCCACCGTAGCACGTTCAGCCTCGGCTTCTATTCCGCGCCATGGCGGGGCTATTCCTACAGCCGCTTCGCCATCGGCGTCACCATCGGCGCCCCGTTCTATGACGAGCGCTACTGGATCGCCGATCCCTGGGCCTATCGCCTCCCCGATGCCTGGGGCCCCTACCGCTGGGTCCGCTACTATGACGACGCGCTGCTGGTGGATATCTACACCGGCGAAGTCGTCGACGCGATCTACGACATCTTCTACTGAACCGGCCGCCGGGCGGGCATTGAGCGCTCGCCCGGCCTGCCTCCCGCACACGGCCTGACCCGCTCTCTCGCGGCCTAGGACAATGAGTAGTTCTGTCCGGCGGGATTGCGTTCATACTTCGCTCCATCACCGCGCCGTGCCGGGAGCGATCCATGCCCAAAGCCAGCCCGCAGCCCCATGCCCCCGATACGGCGCCGATCCCGATCACCAATTTCACCAAGGATCGCTACGTCTCGCGCGAATGGATGGAGCGGGAGCGTGACCGCCTCTGGGCTCGGACATGGCTGGTTGCCGGCATGGCCGCCGATGTCGCCGCGCCGGGGCAGTACTTCACCTTCGAGATCGGCGCCGAAAGCATACTGATCGCGCGCGGCGCCGACGGCGTCTTGCGCGCCATGCACAACGCCTGCACGCACCGCGGCACCCGCCTTGTCACCGAACCGCTCGGCACCTTGCGCAAAGTCGTCTGCCCCTATCATGCCTGGGCTTACGGGCTTGATGGCGAACTTCAGGGCGTCCCGGGCGCCGCGCGCTTCTCCAACGGCATTCCCAAGCGCGATCTCGCGCTGAAGCCGGTCGAGGTAGCGGAAGCCCTCGGCATGGTCTTCGTCCGCCTCGTCCCCGCCGGCCCCACCATCGCCGAGTTCCTCGCACCGATTGCAGAGCTCATCGCGCCCTACCGCTTGGAGGCGATGACGGTCACCAATGACCAGACCGTTTCGCACACCTGCAACTGGAAGGCGATCCTCGACAACTTTGCCGAGCTCTACCACGTCCCCTTCATCCACCCCTTGCACCGCCGCATGTTCGAATGCGCCGCGGCGCCATTCGAGCTGTTCGAGCATGGCCACACCGCCGTCTATGTCGAAGGCGGCACCACCGATTCCGGCTTTCCTGTGCCCGAAGCACCGACCGATCTCCTCGCCATGCAACTGCAAGCCTTCGGCCTCGATCCGGCGGACTTCAAGGGCCGCGTCCCCGCCATCCGCCCCGCGCTGCAACGCGCCAAGCGCAAGGTCGCCGAGGCGCGCGGCATCGATTACAGCGCGTTCTCGGATGACCAGTTGAGCGATGTCTGGCAGTTCAACCTCTTCCCCAACGTGATCCTCTCGATCACCCCCGAAAGCGCCTGGCTCATGCGCTCCCGCCCCGATGCAGCCGATCCGGGCAAGAGCCACTTCGACATGATCACCCTTGTCCAGTTCCACGGCACCGAGCAGGATGTCGCCAAGGCCAAGGGCGAAGACGGCGTCGAAGCCGGCACCCACTTCCGCCTCAACGGTCCCCGCCCCGCCGACTACCAGCGCCCCCCGCGTGACAGCTTCACCCACGAGGACATCATCGCCGGCCGCAAGACGATGACCGTGACCATCGACGAGGACATCTCCCTCCTCGCCCGCGTCCAGCAGGGTATGGCCTCAAGCGGGTTCGAGGCGGTCTGGCTGAGCGACGAGGAAGCGCGGGTGCAGCACTTCCATGATGCGCTGGATGCCGCGCTGGCGGGGGAGTGACGGAGCGGACGGCGAGCTCAGCAGCTCTCCTCGGCGCGTCCATCGTGCTTAACTACCGTCGTCGCGTTCGAATTGCCGCCTTGTCCGTGGAAGGATATGCAGGCCGACGCATGTTGTGCGGCTGAGCAGGGGGGAGACCATGCGCCAGTATTTCGTCATCGCGACGGCGGTTGCGCTCTTGCTTTCCGGCACAGGGCAGCTCGCGGAGGCGGCTTCCCCGGCCGCCGCCGGTGCTGCCACTTCGGGGGCCGACCTTGTCCTCGTGGACGGCGTCGTCCACACCGGCGATCCTCAGCAACCGGCCGCCGAAGCAGTCGCCGTCACGGGGGAGCGCATCGCGTATGTCGGCACGACGGCCGGCGCTCGCGCGCTGATCGGCCCCAAGACCCGAGTTGTCGAGCTCGACGGCCGGGCGGTGCTACCGGGATTTCAGGACTCGCACGTGCACCCTGCGGATATCCCTGACCCTCAGCGCTTGGTCGATCTGCATGGGCTCACGCGCCGTGACGAGATTCTCGAACGTATCCGCAGTTTCGCGGCCGCGCATCCGGCGCTGCCCTGGATCCAGGGGGACGGCTGGGACGAGGTTGCCTTCCTGCCAAGCGGGCAGCCGAACCGGCGCGAGCTCGATGCCGTTGTGCCCGACCGCCCGGCCTATCTCACCAACAACTCCGGTCACGAGGGCTGGGCGAACAGCCGAGCCCTTGCCGCCGCCAATATCAGCCGCGACACCCCGGACCCATCGAACGGGCGAATAGAACATGACGCCGACGGCGAGCCGTCCGGAGCGCTTCAGGAATCCGCGGCGATGGAACTGGTGGAGCGCGTCATCCCGCCGCCGACTGCCGAAGACTATCAACGCACACTGACGGCGGCCCTCCACACGATGAATGCGCAAGGCATCACCGCGCTGGAAGATGCAATGACGAGACCGGAAATCGCGGCTGCGTACAAGGCGCTCGATGCGTCCAGCCGCCTCCCGATGCGGGTTCATATGTGTCTCGCGCATCGCGCCGAAGACCCGGACGAGCCGCAAATTCGCCGATTCATCGCTGAACGGCGCGCCTTTTCAGGCCGGCGGACAAAGGCTCACTGCGTGAAGGTCTTTCTCGACGGAGCATACGGATCGCACACTGTCGCGCTGCTCGAGCCCTACGCGGATGGACTGCAATATGGCCGCGGCGAGATCTTCATCGCGCAGCAGCGCCTGAACCGCATCGTCACCCGCCTCGACCGTTTGGGTTTTCGGGTGCATTTCCATGCGCAGGGCGATGGGGCCGTCCGCGCCGCGCTTGGTGCGGTTGCGGCTGCGCGCCATGCCAACGGTGATCACGGGCCGATGCATACAATCGCGCACGTCAACCTCGTCGCCGCAGCAGACCTCCCTCGCTTCCGCTCGCTTCGGGTCGCGGCGAACATGTCGCCGCTCTGGAGCCGGCAGGATCCCTGGGAGCGAGTGTTCGCGCCGCGCCTGTTCGGTATGGCGCGGGTAGGGAAACTGTTTCCGACGCGGCAACTGCTGGAAAATCACGCGCTCCTCGTCTGGGGGTCGGACTGGCCCGTGACGGGCGTAAGTCCCGTCGAGGGCCTCGAGACCGCCGTCACGCGTCGCTACGCGGGCGGTCGCGATCCAGAGGGGAAGGAAGACCTCCCCCTCAATGCAGCGGAGTCGCTGACGCTGGCCGAAGCGATCGCCGCATACACGGTCAACGGGGCCCGGTTGCAGGGAGAGGCCGGCGAGCGCGGAACGCTCACATCCGGGAAGCTCGCCGACTTCGTCGTTCTTGACCGTGATCCCTATGCCGTCCCAGTGCTCGCGATCCATGAGGCTCGTGTCGAACTTACCGTTCTCGGCGGTGCCGTCGTCTACGAGGCCACCAAGCATTGACCGGGCCCTGACTGGCGTCCCGCGCAGTTCCTCAAACGCCCGCCGCCCCCAATTGCGCTTTCACTGCATCCACATCGCCCAGCACCCACAGCTCTTCGATCCGCCCCTCGGCAAAGCCGAAGAACGCCGCGCCCGCCCAGCTGATCTCGCGCCCGGTCGCCTCCACGCCGAAAAACGGCCCCCGATGCACCCCCGCAAAGCGAAGCCGCACCGCCGCGCGCTCGCCTTGTTCGATGATCTCCAGAATGGTGCAGGTATAGCCGCCCAGCGCCGCATGGACCGCGCGCATGTAGTCGACAAAGCCATCCACCCCGCGCTTTTCCGGCCCCAGCGAGCCGCGGAACCGGAAGTCCGGCGCAAGGATTTCATGCGCCACCGCCTCGTCCGCGCGGTTCCACACTTCGTGGTAGAACCGTTCGATCAGCTGCGTCGGCGTCAAATCCGGTCCGCCTGCGCCACAGCGTCGCTGGCCCTCAGCGCGCTGACGATGCGCGTCAGGTGCGCCAGATCGCGCACTTCCAGATCGACTTCATAGGTATGGAACGGGTTCTCGCGCTGGGTCATTTCGAGGTTGACCACATTGGCGTGGTTCTTGGCAAAGACCCCCGCCATTTCCGCCAGCGTCCCCGGCCGATTATATAGCTCCGCCCGGATCCGCCCCACCGCGCCATCGGTGCGGGCGTCCCACGAAAGGTCGATCCAGTCGGCATCGACGCCGTCGGCCAGGCTCAGGCAGTCGATCGCATGGACCGTCACCCCCTGCCCCATTCGCCTCAGGCCGACGATACGGTCGCCCGGCACGGGGTGGCAGCAGTCCGCCAGCTTGAACGCCATCCCCGGTGTCAGCCCGCGCACCGCAATCGCGCGCTGCTGGCGCGGCCATTCTTCGCTCGCAGGAAAGTTCTTCGCGCTTCCCGGCACGAGCGCTTCCATCACCTGCCGGTCATCGATCTTGGCGCTGCCGATGGCAAACATCAGCTCTTCCTCGCCAGCATATTTCAGCCGCTTGATCGCATCGGCCAGCGCTTTCTTGCCGATCTTGCTCGGCAGGCGGTCGGCGATTTCCTCGTAGAGCTTGCGGCCGATTTCGGCGATTTCGGCGCGTTCCTTCTGGCGCACCGCACGGCGGATCGCGGCGCGCGCCTTGCCCGTCACCACGAAGGCCAGCCACGAAAGCTGCGGCTCGCTGCTGCGGCTCTTGATGATCTCCACCACATCGCCGTTGTTCAGCGGCGTGCGCAGCGGCACGTGCCGCCCGTTGATCTTCGCGCCAACCGCCTGCGCGCCGAGATTGGTGTGCACGGCAAAGGCAAAGTCGATCGGCGTCGCGCCCTTGGGCAGCTGATAGAGCGCGCCCTTGGGGGTGAAGGCGAAGATGCGGTCCTGATAGATCGCCATCTTGGTGTTCTCGAGCAGCTCGTCCGCGTCGCTGCTCGCCTCCAGGATCTCGACCAGATCGCGCACCCAGCCGACTTGCCCGTCCGGCAGCGCGCCCTGCTTGTAGGCCCAGTGCGCAGCCAGGCCGAACTCGTTGATCCGGTGCATCTCATGCGTCTTGATCTGAACTTCGACACGCATCGCGTTGTTATAGATCAGCGATGTGTGCAGGCTCTTGTAGCCGTTCATCTTCGGCGTCGAGATATAGTCCTTGAAGCGGCCGGGGATCATCTGCCACGTCCGGTGCAGCACGCCCAAGGCGGTGTAGCAGTCCGCCTCGCTCTCGGTCAGCACGCGGAAGGCCATGATGTCGGTGATCTGCTCGAAGCTCACATGGCGCTCGGCCATCTTGCGCCAGATCGAGAACGGGTGCTTCTCGCGTCCCGAAACCTCGACCTTCAGCCCCGCTTCGGCCAGCGCCTGCTTGATCGAGAGCGCGATCGAACCGACCTGCCCGCCCTCTTCGCTCTTGATCGCCCCCAGCCGCCCGGTGATCGTGGCATAGGCCTCGGGCTCCAGCTGTTCAAAGGCCAGCAGCTGCATCTCGCGCATGTATTCATACATGCCCACGCGCTCGGCCAAGGGCGCGTAGATATCCATTGTCTCGCGCGCGATGCGGCGGCGCTTTTCCTCGCTCTTGATGTAGTGCAGCGTGCGCATGTTGTGCAGCCGGTCGGCCAGCTTCACCAGCAGCACGCGCAAGTCTTCGCTCATAGCGAGCAGGAACTTGCGCAGGTTTTCCGCCGCGCGCTCCTTGTCGCTCATCGTCTCGATCTTGGAGAGCTTGGTGACGCCGTCGACCAGCCGCGCCACTTCCGGCCCGAACAGCCGCTCCACTTCGTCCACCGTCGCGAGCGTATCCTCCACCGTATCGTGGAGCAGCGCCGTCACGATCGTCTCCTGATCGAGCTTGAGCTCGGTCATCAGGCCCGCCACCTCGACGGGATGCGAGAAGTACGGGTCGCCCGAGGCGCGCTTCTGCGTACCGTGTTTCTGCACGGTATAGACATAGGCGCGGTTCAGCATCGCCTCGTCCGCATCGGGATCATAGGCGAGCACGCGTTCGACAAGTTCGTACTGACGCAGCATGTCTGACTAAGATGGCCTCTGCCCGGCGCTCCCGACAAGGGAAAATGCCGCCGATGCGCAAATCTTTCATGCCTATGTTGCCATAGCGAGACCGGGGCGGCACGGTATGGACCAATGAGCGACCAAGATCTCGGCACAAGGCTCAAGGCCAACCTGCGTACCCTGTCGTGGCTCGATGCCGGACGTGTGCGCGTCTACGCCGCGATGATCCTCGTCGCCTATATTCCGATGATGGTGAAGGTTTTCCGGGAGGCGACCGGCACCGTCGGCAGCGATTTCCTCGCCTTCTGGGGCACCGGGCGCCTGCTGCTCTCCGGCCCTGCCTCTCGCGTCTACGATCTCGCGAGCGAACACGCAGCGCAGATGGCCGCGGGCACCGGGCAGATGGTCGCCTATGTCAATCCGCCGCCGTTCCTATTCCTCGCCGCCCCCCTCGGGTTGATGCCTTATGCCGTGGCCTGGATCGTCTGGGGCCTCGCCGGATGGGCGATCTGGTTCCTCGTCGCCCGCCGCGCGCTGCCGGGTGGCGGAGCCGCGGGAGCGCTGGTGGTGCTGGCTTTCCCCGGCGCCTATCTTGCCGCCAGCCATGCGCAGAACGGCTTCATCACCGGCGCGTTGCTGATCGCCGCCGTGCTCACCCTGCGCCGCTCGCAGGCGCTTTCCGGCGCGCTGTTCGGCCTTCTCATGATCAAGCCGCATCTCGCGCTGCTCGTCCCCTTCTGGCTCGCCGCTGGACGCAAGTGGACGGCCATCGCCGCCGCCGCCGCCTCGGCCGCCGCGCTGTGCCTCGCCTCGCTCGCCGTCTTCGGGCTCGAGACCTGGCGCGCCTATCCGCAGAGCTTCGAAGTCAGCCAGTACCTGATGAACCAGCCCGGCGCCGAGTTCTTCCTGCGCATGTGCACGCCCTATGCGGCGCTGCGGGTCCTGTTCGGAACCACGGTCGCCCTCTACGGGCAGGCTGTCATCACGGTCATCACCGCCGCGGCCGCTTGCCTATACTGGCGCCGTGCTCCCTCGGTCGAAGCCGCCGGCGCCATGCTCCTCGCTGCCACCGCGCTCGCCTCGCCCTACCTGTTCAGCTACGACTTGCCCTTCCTCGTCATGCCGATCGCCTTCCTCATCGGCATGGGCCGGCGCGAGGGCTGGCGCCCTTGGGAAAAGACGCTGCTGGTGCTGGTCTGGCTCTCCCCCCTCGCCACCCGTGCCGCTGCGCTCCCGCTGGGGCTGAACCTCATGCCGATCCCCGCCGCGATCCTCGCCCTCCTGATCTGGACGACATGGGCGCCGGCCAAGGGAACCGCGCCCGCCTGATCGCATTGCCCTGTGACCCGCCACAGGAGAACTGCCATGCATCCGATCTTCTACCTGTGGGTCTTCCTGCTCGTCGTGCCGATGGTCTTCGGCATGATCGACCTTGCCAACACCGGCCGCGGCGGCAGGCTCGGCGTCCGTTGAACAGCTGCTCAGGGTGCGGGGGGCGACAGCCTCAGACGAAGAGCTCCTCGCACTCGTTCGACGCAGCTGGAACCATTGTCGAGAGATACTCGATCATCTGGCTGTAGGCCTTGGTCGTGAGATGCAGGAAAGCGCGACGGGCATCCTTTGGATCATCCTCCCGCGAGACCAGCTCTTCGTTCTCCAGAACGATGATCCAGCGCAAGGCAGTGGTTGATGGCACTGCTGCACCAATGCACGCGCTGGTCACCGAGACCTTGCGCCCCTCTTTTGCCGCGATGAAGAGATCAAGCAGAATATCCCACGCCGGCTCACCGAACAGCGATATGTCGAAGTACTTCGCGCGCC
Organism: Novosphingobium sp. AAP93; assembly: GCF_001296055.1. Lineage (NCBI taxonomy): Bacteria > Pseudomonadati > Pseudomonadota > Alphaproteobacteria > Sphingomonadales > Sphingomonadaceae > Novosphingobium > Novosphingobium sp. AAP93. Next base: position 15,197 of record NZ_LJHZ01000060.1, on the reverse strand, counting down.
GCCGCCGATCCGCATAGGCGCGGCGGGCAAGTTCCAGCCAATAGGGGTGATCCTCCGACATCGCGCGGTCTGCCACCGGAGCTTGCGCATCGGGCAAGCCCCATTCACTACGCACCGAGTAACCCTCCAGTTCTCTCGCAATCGCGAGGAGACCGTTGGCAAATGTAATAAGTTTACGCGCCCGGCGTCTAAACGATTCGGCCTGGTTCACAATCAGTCCTGTGGTCGAATTGGAAGGCTTTCTTAGGCCATTTCCGATCAAGCGACATGCGCAGAACGCACATGCGATTGCTAAGGGAACTCCCTCAGATAAGACCCCGAATTCTTAACCAAAACCAATTGATCTATATCCGTTTCTGACCAGTCTCGGAGAAAGCAATACGCTCGGCCGCGAAATCCCTGGCAGTCTGCAGATGCGCAGCAAGAACCAAATCTTTGTTTTTTATGGCATTTTCTAGCATGACATCAAGGTCAGCAACAAGGTGAACGTAAAATTCGTTCTGGTCCGAACTGATTTCACTATCGATCATAGGTCTTACGCCCTTTTGCGCCGTTTCCGGCGAATCGTTATGTCTGGGAACACGCCTCTCCCCTGCCACATATTGCGATACTGCAAGAATGGTGAGAATCTTTTAGGGCATAGATTGCCCACATTGATACAATCAGTTTTGCTAATGGGGTTGCGTTCGCCCAAAAAGGCGAATCGCAATTCTCATTCCCAGTTCGCCTCGGGCGGCAGGCTCATCAGGATCGCGTCGATATTGCCGCCGGTCTTGAGGCCGAACAGCGTACCCCGGTCATAGACCAGATTGAACTCGGCATAGCGTCCACGCCAGGTCAGCTGCTTGAGCTTGTCCTCGCGGGTGAAGTCCATGCCCATCCGCCGCCGCACCAGCGCCGGGTACACATTGAGGAACGCATCGCCCACGTCGCGGGTAAACGCGAAGTTCGCCTCGAACGCCCCATCGTCGGCGCATTCGAGGTGATCATAGAAGATCCCACCAACGCCCCGGTGAACCTTGCGGTGCGGAATGTAGAAGTAGTCGTCTGCCCAGGCCTTGAACTTGGGGTAGTACGCCGGATCATGCTTGTCGCACGCCGCCTTGTAGCTGGCGTGGAAGTCCGCCGTGTCCTCGTCGTAGGGGATAGGCGGATTGAGATCGCCGCCGCCGCCGAACCAGGCCTTGCGCGTCGTCAGGAAGCGCGTGTTCATGTGGACAGCGGGCACATGCGGGTTCGCCATGTGCGCCACCAGGCTGATCCCCGTCGCGGTGAACGCCGGGTTGTCCGGGTCCGCGCCGTTCATCGTCTTGGCAAAATCCGCGCTGAACGTGCCGCCGACGGTCGAGACGTTGACGCCGACTTTCTCGAACACCTTGCCCTTCATCAGGCCCTGCACCCCGCCGCCGCCGTCGGGAACCGGCTCGCCATGGTGCTCGCGCTTCCACGGCGTGTAGGTGAAGCTGGCATCGCTGCCCGCTTCGCGCTCGATCGCCTCGAACTCGGCGCAGATCCGGTCCCGCAGGCTTTCGAACCAGGTCCGGGCGCGGGCGGTCTCCGCGCTCCAATCCGTTTTGGCGCCAATCCCGTTTTCGAAAGCCTCTCCGGCCACTTGTGCAGTGCTCATGGGGCAAGTCTTGCCAAGCGAAACGCAATCCGGCAAGGCCCGTGCATGGTTCCCGTTTCGTTCGCCTCTTTTACATTCGCTGGACAGGAGTTCGCACTCGCTCCGTCGCGCGCGCTCTACTGGGCAGAAGAGCGCGCCCTGCTGGTGGCCGATCTCCACCTCGAAAAGGCCAGCTGGTACGCCTCGCGCGGCCAGATGCTCCCACCCTACGACAGCCGCGAAACGCTTTCCCGAGTCGCGGATGCCTTGCGGGAAACCGGCGCCCGCCGCGTATTCTGCCTCGGCGACAATTTCCACGACAGCCATGGCCCCAGCCGCCTTGAACCCCACGCCGCGGGCATGCTCGATGCGCTGATGCGCGCGGTGGACTGGGTGTGGATCACCGGCAACCACGACACCAAGGACATCAGCGTCAAAACTGAAGGTGTCGCCGAACTCGCAGTGCGCGGCATCGCGCTGCGCCATGAAGCCCGCCCCGGCGAGACCGGAGCCGAGCTTTCGGGCCATTATCACCCCAAACTGCGCGTCACCGCGCGTGGCCGCAGCGTTGCCCGCCCCTGCGCCGTCGCCAGCGAGCGCCGCCTGATCCTGCCCGCATTCGGCGCGCTGACGGGCGGCATGGACGCGGCGGACCCTGCCATCCTCGGCGCCCTCCAGCCGGCCCGCGCGATCGACGCCCTCGTGCCCGCCGCAGGAAAGCTCGCCCGCTTCCCCCTCTGGCGCGGGATTGAAACCGCTTAACCTCAAACCAACCTTCCCGCTTTATCTGCCGCCGCATTGTGATATGAGCGCGCGGGGGCCGGATTCAGCAGTCCTCCCCCGCATTTGAAACATCAGGAGCAAGCACTATAGCCCCCCCACCCCGGCGCATGATGGCGCCCCCTGTCAAGACCGGCCCCCGCTACAACCACCTCATCGCCGTGCCCAAGGTGCGCGTGATCGATGAGAACGGCGAAAATCTGGGCGTCATGTATACCCGCGAAGCGATCGAGCAGGCCAACGAAGTCGGGCTCGACCTTGTCGAGGTTTCCCCCAACGCCGATCCGCCGGTCTGCAAGTTCCTCGATGTGGGCAAGTTCCGCTACGAAGCGCAGAAGAAGGCCAACCTCGCCCGCAAGAGCCAGAAGACGCAGGAGATCAAGGAGATCAAGATGCGTCCGAACATCGATGACCACGATTACGACACCAAGATGCGCAACGTGATCAAGTTCATCGGCGAAGGCGACAAGGTCAAGATCACGCTCCGCTTCCGCGGCCGCGAGCTCTCGCACCAGCAGCTCGGCATGAACCTGCTGCGCAAGGTGCAAGACGACGTCGCCGAAGTGGCCAAGGTCGAAGCCTTCCCCCGCATGGAAGGCCGCCAGATGCTGATGGTCCTCGCGCCGAAGTAACCGCGCTCAAGCCCTCTCCCCCGCGGGGAGAGGGTCTGACTCCCTGGTTCCAAACTCTCTTCTTCGTCACCCCGGGCTTGACCCGCGGTCCAGCTAGCCGCGCGCGCAGCGTTCGCGGGAGAAGGCCCCGCCAGCCCAAAAGCGGGACCCCGGGTCAAGCCCGGGGTGACGAGTAGGTGGGCCGGGTGATCCGCTGCCCCCAACACCGCCACCAAAACCATTTTCCTACCGCACCCTTCCTCGCCTATGACCTTGGCGGGACCGGCGCCGTGCGCTGGCGGGGCAAAGGGCGATGGAATGCGGGTCGTAGAGGCAGCTTGGCGATTGATCGAAAGAGCCGATCGAACTCGCCGAACTGATCGAACGCAATTATTCCTCTGGACTGTGTCAACTGTGTCAACCTCCCCCCGGACTGGCACAGAATGACCGCCAGAAGCATTGCCCTGATCGTCGGCCCGCTCGGCCTGCTCGCCACGCTGCTCCTCGCCGCGCCCGCCGGGATGCCGCCCACGGCGTGGCACACCGCCGGGCTCGTGTGGTGGATGGCGGTCTGGTGGATGACCGAGGCGATGCCGCTTTCGGCCACCGCGCTCCTCCCGTTCATCGTCCTGCCGCTCACCGGCGTGGTCGATGCGAACAAGACCGCGGCGGCCTACTATTCGCCGATCATGTTCCTCTTCGTCGGCGGCGCGTTCCTTGCGCTTGCCATCGAGCGGACGGGCCTCCACCGCCGCCTTGCGCTCGCCATGCTGGCCCGCGCCGGGACCAGTCCGGTGCGCTTGCTGCTTGCGGTGATGATGGCGACCGCCTCGATCTCCATGTTCATCTCGAACACCTCGACCGCGCTGATCATGATGCCGATGGCGCTGGCCATCCTCAGCTCCGGCGGCATCGAGGAAGGCGAGACAGATGGCATGGCCGGCGCGCTGCCGATGGGCGTCGCTTTCGCCGCGACATTGGGCGGTTATGGCACAATCGTCGGCACCCCCACCAACGCCATTGCCGCCGCGCTGCTGGATCGCACGCTGGGCGTGAAGATCAGCTTCCTCGAATGGTCCGCCTACGGCCTTCCCGTCGTGCTCATCGGCGTGCCGCTTGCCGCCTTTATCATCGCCCGCGTCCACCGCATCGGCCCGGGCAGCTTCGATCCCGCCGCCGCCCGCAATGCCATCGAACATTCGGTCCACTGGACCGTGCCCGAACGCCGCCTCGTTCCGCTGTTCCTGCTCACTGTGCTGGCCTGGGTCACGCTTCCCCTCACCGAAAGCCTTTTCCCCAAGGGCGGGCTGACCGACGGCACCATCGCCGCCATCGCGGGCCTTGCCCTCTTCGTCCTGCCCGACGGTACGGGGCGCGCAATGCTGACGTGGAAGGAAGCCAACCGCATGCCCTGGGATGTCATCCTGATGTTCGGCGGCGGGCTCAGCCTCGCCATGGGGATGGACGCCTCGGGCCTCAGTGACTGGCTGGCGACAGCGATGCTCCCCCTGCGGACGGTACCGCTGCCGATTGTCGCGCTGGTGCTCGTCTCGTTCGTCATTCTCGTCACCGAGTTTGCCAGCAATATCGCCGCCGCCAGCGGGATCATGCCGGTCGTCGCCGCGCTGTGCGGCGCGCTGGGAGCCGATCCGATCCTGCTCGCCCTCCCCGCCGCGCTCGCGGCCAGCTGGGGCTTCATGTTGCCGGCTGGCACTGGTCCCAACGCGCTCGCTTGGGGCACCGGCCACATCGCCATGCCCCGCGTGCTGCGCGCCGGGTTGCTGCTCGATCTGGCGGGCGTGTTCCTGATCGTCGGCACCGTCTGGGGCATGGCTGCACTCCTGCGCATCGGCGGCGGTTGAGGCCCGGATGGACGAACTCACCAGCCTGTCCCGGAACGCAGGCCGGGTGCTCGGTTCGCCGCTCCGCCTGCTGACCGGCACGCTGATCTACGTCGCGGTCGTCTTCGCCATCGCCACGCTGGGCTACATCGCCAATGGCTGGCCGGCAGACGATGCCGCCTACATGGTGCTGCTCACCATCTTCTCGGTCGGCTATGGCGAAGTGCGCCCGATCGACACGCATTTCCTGCGGCTGTGGACCACCGCCACGATCGTGCTCGGCTGCACCGGCATGATCGTGCTGACCTCCGCGCTCGTGCAGGTGTTCACGCTGTTCCAGTTCCGCCAGTTGCTTGGGGTAAACAAGATGCAGACCGAGATCGACCGTCTCAAGCACCATGTCATCATCTGCGGCATGGGCCGCATCGGCCTCCAGCTCGCCAAGGCGCTGACCGACGCGCGCCATCCGTTCATCATCATCGAGCGCAGCGCCGACAAGGCGGAAGAGGCCCGCGCCCTCGGCTGGCTGGTGATGGTGGGCGAGGCGACGCAGGAGGAAACCCTGCGCGCCGCCGGCATCCTGCACGCCCGCGTGCTCGCCTCGGTGCTGCCGGATGATGCCGCCAACGTGTTCATCACGCTTTCGGCGCGCAGCCTCAACCCCGCCGTCCAGATCATCGCACGCGGCGAGGCGCCGACCACCGAGCGCAAGCTGTTCCATGCGGGGGCCGACAAGGTGGTGCTCCCCACCCACATCGGCGCCGAGCGCATCGTCGAACTGATCCTCTACCCCGCCACCGACAGCCGCATCCACGAAGCCGAACACATGGCCGACGCGCGGCGGTTCCTCCACGATCTCGGCCTCGACGTCGAAGTCGTCACCGCCGTCGACAAGGGCGCGCTGACGGGTGCGACCGTCGGCGAAGCCGAACGCCGCGGCGCCGGTGCCTTCTTCATCGTCCAGATCGACCGCCTGAACGGCCAGTCGATCCAGCACCCCGGCGAGGACGTGAACATCGAGGCAGGCGACACGCTGGTCTTGGTGGTGCGCGGGACGCGACTATCGGCGGGCGCGATCTTCGGGATGCCGGCCAAGCCGGTGAAACAGGGGCGGACGTATGTGGGGTGAGAACGGGGACTCGGCAGCCATGCCCTTGCCTTTTGGGCGTCATTGACGTATATAACGCGCAATGCTGACCCGCCCGATCACCATTGCCGAGACGCAGAGCTTTGCGCGGGCGGCGGCAAGGATTTGGAGCGAGGAAGAACTGGCGGCGCTGATCGATCATCTCGCCCATAATCCGGAAGATGGCGACGTCATTCCGGGAGCCGGCGGGGTTCGAAAGCTGCGCTGGGGCAAGGCAGGTGTTGGCAAGCGCGGCGGCGCGCGGGTGATCTATTTCTACTACCGTCAGGATTGCCCGCTCTATCTGCTGCTGGCCTACGCCAAGGCACAGGCAAGCGACCTGAGCGCGGACGAGAAGAAAGCCGTGGCGGGCTTTGCCGCCATCATCAAGGGCGCGGCAGACACGTGAAGGAGCAGGCAATGGCAACAACATTCGGACAAGACCTGATCGCGGCGATGGACGAGGCCGCCGCGCATGCCCAAGGCAAGGGCGCGGTGGCGCGCATCCACACGATCGAGGTGCCAGATGTCCGCGCAATCCGCGAGCAACTGGGGCTGTCGCAACAGGCCTTTGCCAGCGCCTACCGGATTCCGCTGGCGACCCTGAAGGGCTGGGAACAAGGTCGCCGCCAGCCGGATGCCACCGCCAGCGCCTATCTCAGCGTTATCGCCCAGTTGCCGGAGGCGGCGCGGGCAGCGTTGCTGGCGGGGTGAATGGGACGCGTGCGTTTGACGACCGAAGGCACTCCATGAAAAACATTCAGATCATCGATGGCGCGGTCAACGCCACTTTCAGTGTGTTTCAGGCGACTGCAGAGGAGTTTGCTACCATCTTCCCGGATGGCCAGGACATTGAATTGATCGAAGATTTAGCCGAACGGCTCGGAGAACAGTCAGCAAATCTTGTACTCGAACCAATTTGGAACCGCCCGATTCTGAAGCGAGACGCGCTGGGAATCCACGGCACGCTATTCTACGACAATGACGACCGACGCGAACACATCCCCACATCAAAGCGCGAGATCGATTGGGACGAACGTTCGATCAATCAAGCGCAGCGTGATCTGTTCGCCAGCCATCGCTGATTAACGCCCTCACCCATGCGCTCCGAAATGGTTCGCAATCGCCGCTGATATGCGCAAATTCAGCGCATGCGCCCGCTCGATGGGATCGATGAACCGGGTGCGGATCGCGCCGTAGCCTTCCGCCCGGTTGTCCGGGTAGTCGGTGGGTTCGTTGACCGGGAAGTCCTCGATCTCGGGCTCGACCACCGGATAGGCCCGGCGCAGCTGGGCGAGTGCTTCGTCGACCCGCAGCGAGAGCAGCATCTCGAGCACATCCTCGCGGCTCACATCGTTGGAGCGGCTGAACGGGGGGACCTGCACCGCGCGCAGGACCATATGCATCAGCAGCGCCAGCCGCAGCGATTGCAGCAGCGCGATAGTGCGGCGCTGCTCGTCCTGCGAACGGTTGCGTCCGCCATCGTCAGGAGTCCTTGGCCCATCACCCTGCGGAACCATACCGAGCAGGCGGTGGAGCTTCATCCAGTCAACCCGCAGGCGCGAGGCAAGGCGGCGGAACACGCCGGCGCGATCGTCCTTCGTGAGGTACTCCGCCATGGCGAGGCACGGGTCTTCCAGCGCTGTCTCGGTGCCGCGATAGGGGCGGCTGGCCCAGTAGGCCGAGTTGAACAGCTCGCCGAAACAGGCCACCGTCTTGATCGAGGCGAGGCCATTGGCCGCGCGCAGCAGCCGCACCAGCTGGCGCCCGCGCGCCGAGCGGCCGAGCAGTTCGGCCACCGCTTCGGTCTCCTCGCCCGCCGCGATGCCCGCGCCCGCGATCACGTTCACCGGATAGCCGATCTGTTGCAGGATCGCGTTGTGCGGGATCGCGCGGATCTGCCGCAGGCTCATGGTGCGGTCGCTGGCGATATCCGACTGGCGGCGCGAGACGCGGCTGCCGGTCGTCTTGAGCATGCCAAGGCCAAACGCGGTGACGGCGCGCGCATACGTCACGCTTTCCAGCTGCTCACGCTGCACGCGGCGGATCGCGCGGTAGAAATCGAGGCTGAGGTCCGTGCGGTCGTAGAACGGATCGGGTTCCGCCTCGCCGCGCAAGGCTTCCTCTGCCTCGATGATGCGGGTCAGCGTCGCGAGCGCAAGTTCGTCGCTGCGGAAGAACAAGTAGCCGTCGCCGCCCTGGAAGCTCGCCTCGGGTTCCAGCACGATCTCGGCCTTGGCGAAGCGTCCGCGCGCCCAACGGCTGAGCGGCCAGGTCAGGCGGTCCTCGAAGCCCGAGGGGTGCGCGCCGCGGCCCATGCTTTCGCCGTGAGTGTTGAAGACGAGCGCAGCGACGTCGGTCAGCCCCGCCGCTTTCATCGCAGCGGCAAGACGGCCCTGCAGGCGCTCGATGGCCAGCGCTGCCGGGATCTGGCCCATGAAGCGTCCGGCATCGGAAAAGCCCGTCTGGATCGAGAGCCGCCCGCGCAGGCGCACGTATTCGCGGTAGGACTCCTCGGCCAGCAAGGCCTCGAGGAAACGGCCGCCGTGCTCCAGCGCCGCCTCGGTCTCGAACAGCGGGGAGACATCGACCTTGCCTTCGATCCCCAACAGCCGCGCGAAGTAGAGTGCCGCCAGCACCGTCTGCGGCTGTTCGCATTCGGCGATCAGCATGCGGATCGGCGCATCGGCGTCCACGTGGTGGAGGATCTGCGCCATCACCAGGAACTGGCGCATCGCGGTCGAGGTCTCGATGGCAAGCGCGGCAAAATTGGCGCGCAGCGGCTTCACTTCGGCGAGCAGCTCGCGCAGCTTGGACAGCGCGCTCTTGCTGGCGAGATCCATCGTGCCTTCGGGATCGATCCGCCGCCGCAGTGCATTGAGCAGCTGCGAGGCGTTCACGCGGAAATGAATCCAGCCCATGCCGAGCCCGTCCGCACGCATCGCGCCCGCAAGTACCGCGAGCGCTATGGCGGCATCGCCTTCCGCAGACTTGGCCTCAGCCTCCAGCGCGGCAATGATCGGGGCGAGCGAAAGCAGCTTGTCCGGATGCTCCGCCGTCAGCGCATTGGCCGCCGCCGCCAGCGCTTCCGGTTCGGCACCGAGGCCGGTGAACAGCGCGGCCATCTCCGCTGCATGGGCTGCAGCGCCGTTGAGCGTGGCAAGCAGCGTGTGATCCGGCACCACCGCCGCCAGCTGCGCGGCATAGCCTTCGAGCCGCCGCGCCTTTTCCTGCAGGCGATAGGCGACCGAGGTGGACCACGAAATATCGGTTCGTCCGTCCATGTCATAGCCGACCCAGCTGGCGAAGCGGAACGGCAGCGGCTTGAAATCGAGCCAGCGGCCAGGCCAGCGGGTGCGGGCGTGCCTGAGCAGCGCGGCGTTGATCCGGTCACGCGCGGCGCCGCCGCGTTCGATGGCGGCGAGCACTTCGGCGTGCTCGTAGTCGAGCGTGACCTTGGGGCCGGTGCCGGGGACCTGGCAGACGGTGGCCGCCATCGGATCCTCGGCCAGCGCGGCTTCGGCGACGGCATCGGATTCGGCGGGGCTCAGCAGGAAGGTCGGGTGCGCGGTGAACACGGCGTGGAGCAGCGGCCGCTCCCAGCGCTTGCGGAACTCAGAGAAGCCGTCTTCCTCGTTGAGCAACGCGGAGAGGCGGGCGAGGTTCTCGCTGACATCCGTCGGCGCGATCAGACCCCGAAGCTTGGCGGCGCGCGCCTGCAGGCCTTCGCATTCCAGCGCCGCGACAAGGCTCTCCATCGCCGCGAGATCGAGTGCGCCGCTCTCGAGCTTGCGGGAAAGATCATGGCTCAGTTGGAACACCGGGTTGAACAGCGGCGTTTCCGCCGTCCGCGCGTGGAGTTCCTGCAGGCGATTCCTCAGCGTATCGACCGTATCCATGCGCGCCGCTCCTTTGCCCAGATCGTTGGTCCTGCAAGCGGGTTCGCCGGCAGGCTGCACCGGGGTTACAGCCCCGGGAGTTCAGGCCAGCGCCGCTGCCGCGCGCGCCGCCGCCTCGATTGCCAGAACATCGGGCGCACCCTTGCCCACCACCCAGGAGCCGCCCACGCAAAGCACCGGGCCAAAGCCCAGCCAATCCGGCGCGTTATCCAGCGTGATCCCTCCCGTGGGGCAAAACTGGCACTGATGGAACGGCGCGGCAAGCGCCTTCAGCGCCGGGAGACCGCCCGACGTCATGGCCGGGAAGAACTTGAAATGCGTGAGCCCCAGATCGAGCCCGCGCATGATATCGCCCGCATTGGCGACGCCCGGCAGGTACGGAATACCCGATGAGACAGCCGCCGCGCCGAGCCGTTCGGTGAGGCCGGGCGAGACGATGAATTCGGCGCCCGCATCGATCGAGGCCTTGAGCGTGGCGGGATCAGTCACCGTCCCCGCGCCGACAATCGCGCCTTCGACCGAACGCATCGCGCGGATCACGTCGAGCGCGACCGGAGTGCGCAGCGTGACTTCGAGCACACGCAGGCCGCCCGCCACCAGCGCGCGTGCCACAGGCACGGCATGCGCCACGTCCTCGATCACCAGCACCGGAATGACCGGGGCCGTGCGCATGATGGTTTCGATAGGCTTCATGGGAACTCGCTGGGGCTGTTTGATACGCGCCCTGACCTAACGCGCGGGGGCGCGGCATGCAGCCTGCAAATGGTTGGGTGCATAGCTATTCTTGAGTTTACGCTGGTCCGGGATGTCCAAGGCCCTGCCTCTGCCCCGCTCATGCTGAGCTTGTCGAAGCATCCCGCACAGCGGTTGCGCCAGCACCCTTCGACAAGCTCAGGGTGAGCGGGAGCGGCAAATGGTTCAGGCGCAGGACGCCGCCTCAAATTGCCGAACTGAAGCTGCGCTCCTCGGTGCGATAGGCATCGAACACCGATGCAATCGCCCGCGCATAGGGCGCGGCGCCTGCTTCCAGCCGTAGCCAGCCGCGTTCGAGCGAAACGAGGCCGACGGCGGCGAAGGGCTCAAGGCGGGGCCTTGCGGCGTTCAGCAAGTCGCTGTCGATCCTGGCCGCGCCCTTGCACAGCAGCGCCTCGATCAGTGCGGCGCGGCGCTCGTCCTCGGGTCCGGTCTCGATGCCGCGGCGCCCGGCCAGCTGGTCCGCACCGATCAGCATGCGGTAGCGGCCCGGGTTCTTCTCGTTCTGCACCATCAGGCCCGGCAGTTCGCTGATGGCGGAGGCGCCGAGGCCGATCAGGGTGGAGGCCGGGTCTTCGGTAAAGCCCTGGAAATTGCGCCGCAGCGTGCCGCTGAGCGCCGCGCGGGCGAGTGGATCGCCGGGCAGTGCGAAGTGATCGAAGCCGACCGCGTGGTAACCCGCATCGATCAGCTGCCGCGCACCCATTGCGGCCGTCCGGAAGCGCCCGCGCTGGTCGGGCAGGTCCGAGCCATCGATCCGGCGCTGGCGCGGGATCATGTGCGGCACGTGGGCATAGCCGAACAGCGCGATGCGGTTGGGCCCCATGGCGACGCTCTGTGCCAAGGTTTCGGCCAGCACTTCGTCATTCTGGTGCGGCAGCCCGTACATGAGATCGAAGTTGATCGAGCTGACGCCCGCCGCGCGCAGACCCGAAACCGCCGTTTCGATCATCTCGATCGGCTGCACGCGGCCGATGGCGGCCTGCACCAACGGGTTCAAGGTCTGCACGCCGAGGCTGACGCGGGTGACGCCGATGCCGCGGATCGCCGTCAGCCAGTCGCGTGTGAGGGTGCGCGGATCGAGCTCGACCGACAGCGCGGGGCGCACGAAGCGGAATGCCAGCACGAGCGCGTCGATCAGGCGGACGAACTCGGTGGGCGGAACGGCATTGGGGCTGCCGCCACCGAAGGCGATGTGCTCGATGTGAACGGACGGGTCGAGCATGTCCGCCACCAGCGCGATCTCTCGGTGGAGGGCTTCGAGATAGGCGGTCAGGCGGTGGCGCTTGTTGGCGGCACCGGTATTGCAGCCGCAGTACCAGCAGATTTCCTCGCAATAGGGAATGTGCAGGTAGATCGAGACCGGGCCGGTCAGGCTGGTCAGCGAAATGCGCTGGCGCAGCTCGAAGCTTTGGTCGACGAACTCTGCCGCGGTCGGATAGCTGGTATAGCGCGGCACCGGCCGGGCGAGCAGCTCCGGGTAGTAGGTCAAGTCGGCAAATTGCTCAGGTGTGGATGGCCCGTTCATTGCCCGGAGTCCTCTTCGTCATCGGTATCACCAGAGCAGGTGCCACCGGCGTGACGCTTGCGCATTGCGCTATGGCAAATCTTGCAACACTGCTTGTCTGTCTCGTTGTTTTTTGTCGGCAGCGGAATGGGCGCCCCACCTCCGCACAGCGCGATCATTCTGGGATGCGCAGCCTGCGCCGGAATCGCCAGCTGGAGCGCCGCGAGAGCGCTGAGCAGGGCGAAGGCGCGCCTCACAGCGGCTGGTCCTCGTCGATCAGGATGCGCGCGGCGGCGCCATCGAGATCGGCGAACTGCCCACCCCTGAGCGCCCAGAAAAAAGCAACCAGACCAAGGAGGCCCATGCCGAGCGCGATGGGAATAAGGATGAGGATCGAGGTCATTTAGCGGCTCCCGTCAGCCTGAGCGAATTGGCGACGACGATCAGCGAGGACGTCGCCATGGCAATAGCGGCCATCAGCGGCGTGACGAGGCCCGCCATCGCCAGCGGCACGGCAAAGGCGTTGTAGAGGATCGCGGCGGCGAAGTTTTCGCGCACCACGCGCATCGTCCGCCGACTGGCGCGCACCGCGCGTGGCAGGGCGAGGAGCGAATCGCCTGTGAAGACGAAGTCCGCAGCCTGCCGGCCCACGTCGCTTGCACTGCCGGGGGCGATGGAAGCGTCGGCGGCGGCAAGCGCCGGGCCATCGTTGATGCCGTCGCCCACCATCAGCACGCACTTGCCGGCGCGCTGGAGGCGGTGGATGGCATCGAGCTTGTCCGCCGGGAGCGCGGCGGCCTGTCCGGTGAGGCCGGTCTCGCGCGCGGTGACCATGACGGCGGCGGCATTGTCGCCCGAGAGGATCGAGGCCTGGATGCCCAGCCCTGCGAGATCGGCGAGCGCAGTCTTTGCGTCCGGCCGCAGGCGGTCGGCGAAGCCGATCAGGCGGACCGGTCCGGCGCCGATGGCCAGCGCGGCGGACGTGCCCACCGATTGCGCGGGACGGCCGAGCGACACCGCAAGGCCCCTCCACATCGCGCTGACGCCGCGCCCCGAAGTTTCCTGCACCTGCTCGATGGTTGCGGCACGCACGTCGCGGGCTGCAAGCGCGAGCGCAAGCGCCTGCGAGAGCGGATGACGGCTGTGGCTGGCGAGCGCGAGCGCGACAGAAGCCTCTTCCGCCGACAGGGCATCGAGAACGGCAGCGTCGGGCACCGGACGACCCACGGTCAGCGTGCCGGTCTTGTCGAGCAGCACGCGGTCAACCTTGGCAAGGCGCTCGATGGCGCCGCCGTCCTTGACCATGACGCCCTGTTTCAGCAGTGCACCCGCTGCGACGACTTGCGCCACCGGCACGGCAAGTCCCAATGCGCAGGGGCAGGTGATGATCAGCACCGCGATACCCACGACCAGCGCCTGGTGGAACGATGCGCCTGCGATCAGCCAGCCTGCGAAGCTCAGCGCCGCAAGCGTGTGGACGGCGGGGGCGTAGAGCCGCGAGGCGCGGTCGGCGATGCGCACGAAAGCGCTCTTGGCCTGCCCCGCCGCTTCCATCGCCTGCGCAATTTCGGCAAGCGCGGTGCCCTGCCCGGCTGCGGTTACGATCACGTCGACCGGGGCATCGAGGTTGAGCATGCCTGCCAGCACGCACTGACCCGGGCCCGCGGGCACCGGTGCGCTCTCGCCCGTCAGCAGCGACTGGTCGAAGCGGCCCGTACCGCTGGCAATCTCGCCGTCTGCCGCGAGCCGTTCGCCCGCCGCGACACGCATCAGCATGCCGGGAGCAAGCGCGGCCGCCGCTGTCCAGCGCAGTTGGCCGTCAGCGCCTATGATCATCGCCCCGCTCGCGGCCTGCCGCAGCAGCGCGGCCACCCCTGCCCTCGCCCGGTCGCGCATCATCGCATCGAGCGCGCGGCCCGCGAGGAGGAACAGGAGCAGCATCAGGGTGCCGTCGAACCAGGCTTCCTTGCCGCCGGTCAGCGTCTCGTAACAGGAGAGGCCGGTCGCGAGCGTGACGCCGATGGAAATCGGAACGTCCATATTGGTGCGCCCGCGCTTCAGCGCTGCCCATGCCGAGCGGAAAAACGGCTGCCCGGCATAGAGGATTGCCGGGACGCCGATCAGCGCCGAAAGCCAGTGGAACAGATCGCGCGTGCTGCCATCCGCGCCCGACCAGATGCTGACCGACAGCAGCATCACGTTCATGCAGGCAAAGCCGGCTACCGCCAGAGGCGCAAGGAGTTCGCGCGTGGCCGAAGGCGGCTCCAACACATCCTCGCGCGGCTCGGCGGCAAAGCCCGCACCCGCCAGCGCAGCAACCAGCGCGGGAATCTCGACCGAATCGGTGTGATCGACCGCGATGGTCCGTGCGGTGAGGTTCGCGCGGGCCGATGCCACGCCGGGGACCGCCACGAGCGCGCGCTCGACTTTGCCCATGCAGCCCGCGCAGTGCATGCCGGGCACCGCCAGCACGCTGCGGCTGATGGCGGGGGCGAGGCGCGGGGATGCCGCGTTCACAGCGCATCATCCTCGGCATGCCATACGTGCCCCATAGCGCGGGCCTCGATGCCGACATGCCAACGGCCAGCAGGAAGCGCGGCTTCATAGACACCGGGCGCGACTTCGCGCGGGGTCATCACGACCGGGGCTTTGGCGCCAAGCGGATGGTCTGCCTGCGCGCGCACAGCGGCGCCGCTCAGCGGCTTGCCGCTGGCATCGGTGAGCGTGAAGCGCACCTTTTCTGCCCCTTCGCGCGCAATCGCCAGCTTCCAGCCCAGCGCCTTGTCCGCCTTCGCCGCGCCTAGCCATTGGTTGAATTCCTGGCTCGCGACGTAGGAGTTCTCCACCACCGCGCCGCTGAAGGTAGAGACCGCGAGGTTCGCAAGCAGCACGTTGACCGCGATCACCACGCCGAAGAAGCCGACCATGACAAGCGCCATATGCCGTCCGGTAAAGGGCCGGGGAGCGCGATGCATTTTCGATGCCGTGTTCATGACCCAATCTCCAAATCCAAAGCCGTACGTGTCGAGCGAAGTCGAGACACCGCACGCCGCGCCCGGTGTCTCGACTTCGCT
>NZ_LJHZ01000006.1:0-22044 GCF_001296055.1 Novosphingobium sp. AAP93 | reverse complement strand
CAGCAATTGGCCTGCGCAACACCCCAAAATCAAGCGGTTCTTCGAAGTGTCCAGCTCGCCGCAATGCCGCGCAGCGCCTGAAGATGATGGATCCTGCCCCCGCTCATACCCCGGTCCCCCATCCCGCCAGCCTTGCCCGCAGCCGCCCGTAGACCGCGCCCGGCAGCGCGATCTTCATCGCCAGCAGCACCGCGTCGCGCGGAGGCAGGGCGCGTGCCGCCAGCGCCCGCACAAACACCCCCAGCGCCGCCAGCGGCCGCGCGCGAAACAGCGCCGGCCCCAGGAACCGCACCTCGAAGGCCAGCGCCGCGCGCCGCCCCAGCGCCGCTCGCCCCACCGCCAGGAAGGCCTCGCCCTTGGGCAGGTCGTCCTCGCGCGTCAGGCGGTCAGGGCGGCTGTCGTTGAACCAGGTCACCAGCGTCTCGGGCACCAACACGTATTCTAGCCCCGCGTTCCCGGCCTCGATGAAGAACAGGTGGTCCTCGAACTGGCGCAGGCTTTCGGCAAAGCCGATCCGCGCCGCCGCCTCCCGCGCCAGGAACAGCGAGCTCGACTGCGCGAAGCCGTGGTCCAGGTAGAGGAATTCGCCGAACGACTCGCCCGGCCGCACCGCGCGTTCGGGCAGCAGCCGCTCGCGCCCG
The DNA here is from genome assembly GCF_001296055.1 of Novosphingobium sp. AAP93. Taxonomy (NCBI): domain Bacteria; kingdom Pseudomonadati; phylum Pseudomonadota; class Alphaproteobacteria; order Sphingomonadales; family Sphingomonadaceae; genus Novosphingobium; species Novosphingobium sp. AAP93. Next base: position 21,403 of record NZ_LJHZ01000006.1, on the reverse strand, counting down.
CCGTCCTCCACCGCGCGGGTGCGCGTGGCGCAGATCACCGCGTCGGGATCGGGCCGCGCCAGTACCGCCGCCACCTGTGCCGCCAGTTTCTCCGGCTCCCAGTGGTCATCGGAATCCAAGAACGCCACGAAGCGCCCGCGCGCCTCGGCCACGCCCCGGTTGCGCGCCGCGCCCGGCCCGCGGTTCACCGCCTGGCGAAACACCCGCGCCTGCGGAAAGGACGCCAGGATTGCCTCGGTGGGATCGGTGGGCGAACAATCGTCCACCACCACCACTTCCCAGTCGGTGAAGGTCTGCCGCGCCACCGAACCCAGCGTTTCGATCAGCCGCGCCACCCGGTTGTGGTGCGGGATCACGATCGAGACCAGCGGGCTCACGCCCCGGCGGCCTCGAACAGCGGGTCGGCGGCGGTGCGGCCGCGATCGCGCCACACCGGCATTTTCTCGGCGATGATCGCGCGCAAGTCCGCCTCCTGCGCAAACAGGCGGTCCAGCGCGGCGTTCAGCGTGTTGAACGAGACCTTGGGCGTAGGCAGCACCACCTCGCGCTCGCCGAACAGGTCGCGATTGATGCCCACCGCCTTCACGCTGTAGGCGATCGAGATCGTGGGCACCCCCTGCGAGATCGCGCCGATCGTGGCATGGGTGCGCGCGCCGATGAAGAACCGGCAGCGCGACAGCGAATGCTTGAGCTGCGCTGCGTTGAGATCGGATGGCAGGATCGCCATTTTGTCGGCGGGCAGCGTGGCGGCCTGCATCAGCCCCTTCATGTAGATCCCGTCGCTGTTCCAGGCCGATCCGTCATAGGGGTCGACATGCGGCACCAGCAGCACCGGCATTCCGCGTTCCAGCGCGGCGTGGCGCAGGAAGCGCACGATCTCGGCATCGAAGGCGGCACGCGCGGCCTCGTCCTTCAGGAACGTGCGCACCAGCGGGCTGACGTTGAAACCCAGCACGCCCTCGGGCGCGGCGGCGAACAGCGCATCGGCTGCGCCGTGTGGCTCGGGCTTCATGTGGAAGGCCGGGTCCGCCACGAAGCGCACGTTGGGCACGCCCAGCTTCGTCAGGTAGCCGAAGGTCGCGCTCTCGCGCACCGAAACCGAAGTGTAGCAGCGCGACAGGTGGCGGGCCATCAGCCGCTCCACGCGCGGATTGGCGGTGAACGGCCCCACCGATGCGCCCCACAGGTGCACCAGCTTGCCCAGCTTACGCGCCCACTCGGCCATGCCCACCCAGAAGAACAGCGAGGGCAGGCCGTATTCCAGCGAGATGATGTCGCCCCCGGTGACGATCACCTGGTCGGCCTCGCGCAGCGCGGCCATGGTTTCGGCATCGGGGCGGAACGGCGGATAGCCCAGCGAGACCAGCGCGGGCACCTTCTGCACGATGCGGTCCCACCAGCCCAGGTGCCGCGCGAACAGCGTCTCGCCCACCAGGCGCACGTGCCGCTCGCCTAGTTGCGGCCAATGCGCGCTGTCCGCCGCGGGCGTGCGCGAGGGCAGCAGGAACCGCGCCTCGGGCGCGCGCTCCTGCACGATCTGCACAATCGAGCGCACCAGCGCCTCGCAGCCACGATTGCCGAAATCCTCATGGCCGAGGAACAGGATCTTCATCGGCCGCTCACGAAGGTAACGACGCTTTCCAGCGAGCGCCGCGGCGATCGCGCCACCACGAAGTCGTCCCGCAATTCGCCGATGGCAATGAACATGATGATCCTTTCCTGGTCTGGAATGCCCGACACGCGATGGAACTCCCTGTCGTTGCCCACCGGTGACGACCAATTGAGGCAACAGCTTCCCAGGCGCTGCGCGTGCAGCCCCATGATGAAGTTCATGGCGAAAAGGCCGCCGTCGATCCAGCCCTGGAAACGCTCCTCGGGTTCCAAGAAGGCCCTGAGGTCGACGGTCACCACCGCCAAGGCGCCCATGGTCTCGCCGAAACCCCGGTTGCCGTTCTGATAGCGCAGCCAGCGATCGCGGGTGGCCGCGTCCTCCACGATATGGATGCGCCCCGCCTGCCGGTTGCACACCGATGGCGCTGTCTGCGCGATACGCACCGCGGCCTCGATCCGGGCGCGATCGATTGGCTTGTCCGCGAACTGGCGGACCGAGAAGCGCGATCCGAAGAACGCTGCGGCGTCGAAATCGGTGGCACTCTCGATAGCAGCCCGCGCGACGTGGCGTACCGCTTCCGCTTCCCGGCCAAGGCCCGCGCTCCGGGCCTTGGCCAGCAAGGGTTCGACCGCGGCCGGGATAGCGCCGCCGCAGGCGCGATTGAAGTCGCGATAGGCCGCCAGCACTTCCAACGCCTCGCCCAGACGCGGCGAGGTCACGCCCGCGCCGATCCGGCAATCGACCATCGCGCACAGGCCCTCGACCGCGTAATGGCCGAAGCCCGGTCGGGGAGCCGGCAGCGCCAAGCCCTTCTCTATCATGTGGTAGTACTTGACTATCTGGGCCATCTGGCCCTCGGGGTCCCATTTTCGGATCGCGGCCGACCAGCGGGCGAATTGCCGATAGTCGTGCCAGCTATAGCCGATGAGCTTGACCGCCGCCTTCAGCCGCCGCCAAGTTGGACGCAGCGCCTGCTTGAGGCTGGCCGCCAACCCGGCGCGCGGCTGCCCCAGCACGGCGGTCATGCCTGCGCCGCGCGAACGGGGCGGCCGCGGACCATGTCTAGGATCTGTCTTGCGTTCATCATGATGAGGATTGCTCCAGGCAAAGCCACGATCGCGCCTATCACCGGCCAGCGCAGCGGCTCCGGGCCGGCCCACAAGGTCATGGCCGCGATGCCGACCAGCCCGCCGGCGAGCACCAGGAAATCCCGGCGCGCGAACAGCCAGAAGCCCATGCGCTGGTGGATCCGCCAGGCGATGATCGGATTGAGCACGATGGCCGAAAGCGTCATCCCCAGGGGCAGCGAGAAGATGTGCAGCCACCGCATGGCGACGAACGGCGTGACCACCACGAAAAGGAAGGAGCAGAACATGATGGCGATGCTGAAATTGGCCGCGCCGCTCATGCGCAGTATCGCATCGCCGCCCGCGAAGAAGGCGCGCGCGAACGATGGTGCCGCCAGCGCCACCAGCAGCGCCAGCGCCGAGGTGAAATCGCCCGCGCCGCGTACGATCCACGGCGCCAACGCCAGGAGCGCGCCGGTCAGGAAGCAGACCGCGATCACCGAGAAATCCCGGCATGTCAGCGCCTCCCTGACCAGTTGGGCCGTGTCGCCCCTGGCGATCAGCATGCCGCAGCGGGGCATGAATTTCTTGAACACGATCTGCTGGAAAAACGGATACATCACCGCGATCCGCCCGGCGATGGCGTAATCGGCAGTCTGGGTCGAGCTGAACAGGTAGCCCACGATCAGCATGTCGATGCCCTGGAGTTGCATCGAAAGCAGCGAATGCCCGATGAACGTGGCGCAGTAATGCAAATCCCAGCGACGGATCGGACGCATGCCCCGGATCGGCGAGCCGAGCAGGCGGAAGAGCACCGCGCAGTAGGGGATCGCCACCGATAGCAGGAACGCCGCCCCCACCGTCCACACCGGCAGGCGCCACACCAGGATGATGCCCAGGAGCACGAGCCGCAGCAGGTTGGGCCACAGCTCGGCCAGCGCGATCGAGCGGTTGATCCACTGGCGCCCGTCATAAGCGCCGGTGGCGGTGTAGATCAGGGTATAGATCAGCCCGAACGGCGCGAGATACAACAGCCAGTCGGCCAGCCCCGGCTTGCCGAACAGCGCGGCGATATCGGCACGGAACGGCAGCAGAAAGATTTCCAGCGCCAGCACCGCGATCCCGGCCAGCGCCGCGAACGTACGGTGCGCGGGGATCTCGGTGGCATCCACCGGATCGCGCGAGACGTGGTAGAGCAGGCCCGACATGCACCCGGTGCCCACGCCGTAGGAAATGATGCGATAGGCGGCGAAGGCGGTCATCATGTCGCCGAAATCGGCCTTGGTCATGATCCGGGCCAGAACGAACAGCGCGCCGAGCTGCGCGACGAGGCTCCCGACGCGTGACCCGACCCCGAAGGTCGCTACCGCCAGGTAGCCTCGCATGGCTCCGTTGAGATTGCTCAGTTTCACGGTCGATCCTGATGTGCTGGCGCAGATCCAAGCCCTTCGGGTGCTGCCGTATCCGGCACGAAAGAGGTATAAGTTTTTTCGTAAAAAATCGGATACTCCCACCTTGCTGTGCTGCAGCATATGACCGAGTTCGGCCTAAGTGTCGAGAGTTGTAGAATGGGGAAATGCCGTTGGCCAACTGATCCCGCAGGGAGCAGGGAAGCCGGATCGGCCTCGGGCGATCGTGCCGTCGTGCCGCATCAGCGCTACAGTTCTACCTCGCGCCTGATGCTCAAGAGGTAGAAGGTCGTGGCCCCGCCATCGGGCGTGCGGGTATCGAGCGAAACCGTCACCTTGCCATCGTCATCTTGCACCGCCTGCGTGGTGACCGGGCTGCCGTCGAGATGCAGCGGAGCCAGTTGCCAGCGGGTGTTGGCCCGCGTCGTGAGCCGCAGCTCGGCCTGCATCCGGCGCAGCGTCACCGGCAGGCCGCCCGCGTGCACCACCCGGCGCGCCGCCTGGTCGATCTCCATGCCGCTGTTGTGCGCGTCGGATACCATCATAAGCAGGATCCGGCCACTCTCGCCCAGCGCTTTCCCGTCGAGCGCGCTGGCCGCGACGATGCCCGGTGCATCGCTTGCCACTACGGTCAGTGGACCGAGCGCCAGAGGCTGACTAATGGCATTGCCTGCCGTGGCGGCGGTGAAGCGCGTGACCACGTTGATGCGCAGGCCGGGCATATCCAGCGTGACGGTGCCGTCCGGGCTGTGCCAGCGGCCCGCGCGCGCCTCGCGCGCCATGTCGGCCGAAATCGCCTTCTGCGCCATAAGCTGGTCGATCAGCCGGCCCTGGAACCCTGTCAGGGCCGATTGGGCGGCCCCCGGCGCCGTGTCCGCCAGCGGAACCGATACCGCCGGCGCGCCGGCGGGCCGGGCTGGGCCGATGCCGATCCGCACCAGCCAGCCCAGCATGCCCGTGTCCGCGCCCACCGTGGCCAGCGGCGGTGCCCGCAGCAAGGCACCTTCGTCGGGCTGGAGTATCAGCGCGCCGGGCGCCGGTGCGATCTCGCGGCGCAGCCGGATCAGCGCGGTCAGCGTCTCGCCTACCCGGCGCACCGGGTCCAGCCCCACCGAATCGGTATGGATGCCGTCCTTGCGCACGCCCACCCCGTCATAGGCCAGCATGATCGGGCCATCGGCATGCTGGCAGACCGCGTCCCAGCCCTGGATCGCAGCGAAGACTGGCACCAGCAGGCCGCTTTCGAAGCGGCGCGGGCTGGGGAAGAAATCGCCGTGCTCGCTCACCGTAAACGGCTTGCCGAACACGCGCGTCGAGCCGATCACCTGCAGGTAGCGCCCCCCGGTGGCCAGGCTGGAAGGCGCCGTGAACGCGCCGTTCGGGCCGGGATTCTCGTTCTGCGCGTAGCCGTGCATGTCGATGAAATCGAGGTTCTGGCGCAGCGGCACCTGGTTCAGCATCGGCCAGTTGTCGAAGCTGGTGACCGACCCGGCGTATCCGGCGTTGCGCACCGTGAAGGTCATGCGCCGGGTTGCGTCGCGCTGCAGGTAAGTCAGCCAGGCCTGGAAGCGGGCCATATCTGGTCCGGCCTGTCCCACGCTCGCCGGCGGGGGCAGGGTGTGCGCGCCGGGAAAATGCGCATTCTGCCAGGCCGCGAAGCCATCGGCCAGGCCGGGCAGGAACGGCGCGCGTGCGCCGCCTCCGGCCACGAACGAGCGGTAGTCCAGGCTCGGTTCATTGACGAGGATCAGCCCCAGCGTGCCCGGATCGTGCGCCAGCGATTGCCTAGTATAGGGATTGGGCGTGGTCAGCAGCCAGTTCGCCCATCGCTGCCAGTGCGCGAAGGCCGCCGGTTCAACGAAGACCCGCCAGTTCATGCCCAGTTTTCTGGCCCAGCGATGCGGCCCCACGTTGCCAATAGCGGCGTTGGGCGAGCTCATCACGTCGAGCAGCCAGCTTATGCCGTTGCGTGATAAGGCGGCAACGAAATACTGGAAGCGATCGAGTTGCTCGGGATCGACGGCGAAATCCCTTTTCGCCCCTTGCATCAGCAGCGCGTCCACGTAATGGAAGCGCACAAGGTTGTAGCCGTGCCGACGCAGTTGCAGGGCGTAGCGGTCGGCCGCTTCGTGATCGGGAAAGCCGCTGCCCGCCGTGGGCGAGAAGCCCGGCGCGAGCGATGCGCAGTTCAATGTGGCAGGATTGCCACTTTGCACGAAGCGATCGCCCTTGATCAGCAATGGACGATCATCGGCCGCGGGCGTCAGCGCGCCCAGATCGAGCGGACTATCTGCGACGATTTCCAACGAGCGGTCGGTGACGGTGACCCATTCCGGGCTCGCCAACGCCGCAGTAGGCGGCAGACTGGCCGATGCCAATGCAATGATTGGCAACGAGACTGCAGCGATTACGACAAGTTCCAGAACGCGGGGTTTGCGATATGATTTCATACGCGAACCAGAGTCAATCTTTGGCGCACCATTTCCCGGTCTTCGAACTGGGAGCGGCAGAGCAGGTACCACAGGATCGAACCGTAGATGCAATTAGATTGAAGTGTGAAGAAATTGGCGGGAACCACTTGGATGAGGCTGGTGGCTACATAGCACCCGAGAATGTGCATTTCGGGTGCACGCGGGTGGCCGGAGTATCCCAAACGGAAGAAGCCGGCAATAAGATATATTGTCATAAGCAGGGTAAGCGCCAAACCAAATATGCCGTACTGAAATAATGAAGCATAGATGCCAAGATCATTCAGATTGAAGGCCTGTTGGACGACATCTGAAATCATATTATGCATCTCTGGACTGGTCGACATGTGTCCGATGCCGAAATAATCGCTTCGCTCGAACCATTGCTGGTAATATGTAAACGAATTGACGCGGATCGAAACGTTATTGGTTTCGGCGTATGTTTCCCAGTCATTCTCCAGCATCGGTGCAATAAATTTCTGCAGCGCCAGCCATGCCCCCGGAATGCCTACCACCAGGCCCATTGCATAGAGGACGAGGCGACGACTGGCCCTCAGTCGAGCGGTAGAAACGAAGAGCGCGGTCGATAGAAGGGGGACGATAATAGCGAAGCGGCTTTCGAATGTTGCGAACACCGGAAAGCCGATCGCAACCAGCAAGGCAGTATAGAAAACGTATCCCCAAACCGGCTTTTTACGAGTCAGCAAGTTGGCCAGCACGACGACGACTGCGATCACGCAAGCGTTCTTGAGGAATACTAAGCGTTCTGTATTGCCGAATTCACCGAAGACGGACATGCGACGCATCTGTCGCAAGGAAGCTAGGCCGAACGTGGAATCGAGTACGATGATCACCGAAACAAACAGGGCGCTGAAAATGAATCCCCAGATCACATCTCCCGTCGATATCCCGAGGTTCCGGAAGGCATAGAAGGTCAGAGCCGGCAACAACATGTAAAATGATGGTGCAAAGTTCTTAAATCCAAAATCAAATATTATGACATTGGAGATAAATGAAATAAAGAACATCATAGAAAGAAGAATAAAAGGTGCTAGGCCGGAAAAATCTACAATTTTGAAGTTGCGATTGCGGCGAAACTGCGGGATAATCAGGCACACCGCGATTATTCCTGCACTCATCAGCCGGCCGATCGTGAAGCTTTCCATGCCGATCAGCAGTGCCGGGACACCGGAGTCGATAATGAGCAAGCCGGCCACCGTCAGAATACCTGACCAAGTGGTTTTGTCAGGTTTCCGGAACACGATGCCGGTTGTGGTCCGGGCGGGTCGCGTCGGCGCGATGCGTTCTTGCAAGAAGCTGCCTTCGCCGAAGTTGGCCCCGGGATCAACCTGGTCTGAATATTTTGTCAGAGATTCAGGCGGCAAGCTCATAATCAAAACCTCTGAAGCAGCCCGCAAGTTTTGACGTTCGCGCCCGGTGCCTGCCTGCACCGTGGCGACCAAAATATACACCCGTCCGCGAGAGTGTGGCATGTGCCCGGTTTTTTGCGCCGCACAATCAGCTTGGCCGGTGGACAGAAATTTACTGGCGCAGGCAAGACGCGGCCGCATCGACTATTACGAATTCCGGGAATCCCGCGACTCGGATTAAACTTTATCATAGGCTATTCGCCAGCCTGCCGATATTGCAGGTAGGCCACTAGGGACTTGGCATCTTCCGGACCAAGCGGCGTTATCGCCATCCGCCCTTCAGGATACATGTTGAGTGGCCCCATGAGATAGCTTTGGATGCGTTCCGGAGTCCAGGTTTGCGATTGGTCCCGCTTGATCGCTTCGGAATAGGCATATCCCGCCTTGCTGGCCACGTGCCGTCCGATCACGCCGCGCAGGCCAGGCCCGACCATATTTTCGGCGCTGATCACATGACATGCGGAACACACGCGCTCGAAGATTTCTTCACCCCTGGCCACTTCTGCCGTCTTCGGCGCGCCACCCGATCTCTCGGCGCCACTGCCGGAGCAACCTGCCGCCAGCAATACCACACCCAGTGCCAATGCCACTTTTGTTTTCGTCACGCCCGCGCCTTTCTTCTGGCCCGCACCACTGCCACCACCGCCGCCAGCGAGGCGAGCAGGCAAAGGGCGAAGCCCGGGCCAGCCATGAACAACCAGAAGACCAACTGACCTGCAATCCAGATGATCGATATCAGCCCTGCGGCGAAGCGTGATGCTCGCCCGTAATGCAAGCCCAGAGGCGGCATCAGGAAAGCCAAGATGCACCACAAAATGCCCATTTATGCGGCCGCCGACTGGGTGGCCAAGTGATCGGCCAGCCTGTGCGTCATCGCCACGATCATCATGGTCGGCCCCGAATAACCGCCACTCGGAAATACGCTGGAGCCTGCGACCCAAAGGTTGTCGACTCCGTGGACCTTTTGGTTGCGATCGACCACGCCTTGCGCGGGATCATCTGACATCCGGGTGGTTCCCATGTGATGATAATGGCCTTTTACGCGGTCGCGCAGCAGATCCATCGTGATGGGCTCCAGTTGGAACCTGCCCATACCCAATGCGCTCAATTCATGGGCGACAGTGTCCTGTCCGGTCGCGAAGGTTTTCACGTCGAGATCCGTGAAGTCCCAATGCAGGCGCACCAGTCGCTGGCCCAGCTTGTCTCGCTTGTCAGCCAACGTCACCCGTGAGTCGGGGTTGGGTGCCTGATCCGTGCGATGCTCCAGCATGTAGTAAAGCGGCTGCACATAACGATGCATGTCTCTTACGACATACTTGGCGAAGGCTCCTCGAGGATCGCCCAGAGCGGTCACCACGTCCCTGAAGAGGCCCTGCGACGCGGGCTGGAACAGCCGGTTGGGGAGCCTGGAAACCGCACGCGACACCTCCTCCTCGGCATAGACAGGCATGAAACGGCAGTAATAGCTCAGGATTCCGCGCTCACGCATCAATTTTTCGGATATCGACAGGTTGGCGTTGAGCCGGAAATTGCCCAGATACTGGAAATCGTACAACGCGGGAAAGCGATCGCTGGGGATCATGCGCGAAGCTTGGAACTGCGGATGTTCCATGAAGTTGCGGCCGACCTGGTCGGCGCCATTCCCGATTCCGCCCGGAGAACGATCATCCGACTCCAGAAGCAGCCTGGCGTTCTCGATGGCGTGAGCGGCAAGGACGAAACGGCGGGCCACGATCCGCACCGTCTTGCCACCCAAAGTTCGCGCTTCCGCGGCTACAACACGGCGCCCATGCTGATCCAACACCAGCTTTACGACATTCAGATTCTCTACAGGACGGATATAGGGATTGGCCGCGATGTCCGGACGAAAACGAGGGCCGAACCGGATGTTACGGGCGAGCTGGAAATTCTTGGTAACCAGCGCAGTCGATTGCTTTTCCAACAGTTGGCTGGTGTCGAACCCTGCGCGGCGCAATTGTGCCGCAGGATCAAAAAAGTCGGTGTCGATTTCAAGGGTCTTGGTGGCGCGGGCAATAAAGGGAGCAAGTTCCTGCCCGTTCACGGGCCAACCCGGGAGGCCCAGTTGCAACCGTGGCTGGTAATCGATGGGATCGTTGGCGCGGCAATAGCCGCTCCAATGATTGCTGCTGCCCCCCCAATAGCGCAGGCGGCAAGAAGCAAGATCGTAATAGGGAACGCCAGTCTGCTCGCCAACGTACAGGTTCTGGGTCTGCCCTTCGATGGACTCCGCCCCTGCTTCCACCAGCAGCACGTGCTGCTTGCGGGCAGCCAGATCCATGGCAAGCGTTATGCCGGCCGCTCCCGCACCGACAATGCAGGTATCCGCATCGAGGACAGGTCCGAGTTCCGCACGCTCCGCATCGACGAACGTTGTCACTTGACGGAGCCCTCCAGCGCGTGGCGAAGGCACCAGGCTGCCTCGATCTCGGAAAGCAACAGCCCATCTGCAGTCAAGGTGCGGCGCATGCGAAATTCCGCTGCCGCCATCCCGCGCATCGTGCAGGCATCCAATCCCCGGAGACGCCCGGCATTGGCCGCAAGCAGCGCCCTGGTCGCATTCAGCCCATGCTCTTCGATCAGGGCTTCGCCCACACGGCGCGCGGCCATATCCGAGGCGCAAGCCACTTTGTTCAAACTCAATGCCGGCACGGCAAGCGCGAGCGCCAAAACGTGCCGCCGTGTTGTGGGTAAGCCAGCCACCTAACTACTCCATCTCACCGCCGACGAGAACCGCTCTAGTTTCGAACAAACAGCGACCTCGCCCACGGAGCCAAGCGAATTCCAGCATATTCAAGTGCTGATGGTACGTCTACGGCGGCGACGCCGGAGCGGTCAATACCTTGCTGCAATGCAGCGATCGGCCGAACACCGCGATTTCGGAGCATTACTGCGTTGGCGAGGCTGCGGCATCGTCACGACCAGATCCTCACGACCGAGACCCGAAAGCCGCCGGTTCGAGGCAAAGAGGGCAGACAATGGTGAGCCGAGCCGACTAGGCCGTGGACTCATAATGGCGCAATCGTAGCCTGATGCAGGCGAGTTTGGTCATTGCGAGGAACGACGAACCGAGCTTGTCATAATGTGTGGCAATGCGGCGGTAGTATTTGATTTTGTTGAAGAACCGCTCAATGAGGTTGCGCTGGCGGTAGAGCCAGGGTGAGAAGCAGATGGGGTCTCGCCGGTTTCGCTTTGGCGGGATGTTGGCCCAGCCACCACCGCCTGCAACCATGGCGCGCAGCCAGTCAGCATCATAGGCCCGGTCGGCAAGCACCATCTGGCCGTGGCGGATATCGGTGAGTAGTTCTGCGGCGGCCCTGATGTCGTGGGCCTGGCCGGGCGTGATGACGATCTTCACCGGCAGGCCATCGGCATCGGTCAGAGCATGGATTTTCGTAGTAAGACCGCCCCGGCTTCGTCCAAGACATCGACCCGGGTGGCTTTGTTTAAAAGTGGCAGCGGCATGATGGACGCGCACGCTGGTGCCATCGATCATCCGGACATCACAGCCATAAGCATCTGTAATCGCGTCCAAGATCCGGTCCCACGCACCGGCCTTGGTCCAGCTTCGGAACCGATTGTAGCCGGTGGTGTAGGGCCCATAGCGTTCCGGCAGGCCGCGCCAGGGCGAGTCCGAGCGTAGCACCCAGAAGATGCCGTTCAGCACTCGCCGGTCGTCAACCCGCGCCACACCGCGCGGCTTGTTGGGTAGCAGCGGCGCAATCACCCGCCACTCAAACTCGGTCAGATCGTAGCGGCTCACCAAAGGCTTCCTTCCGGAAACCTTGAATCAGAACCTCGCCACCTTGGGAATCCCATTTATGGGTATGCGGCCTAGAGCGTTTTCCGATCATGTTGGATCGTAACCGCATGAGCTGAAGTAGTTGGCGCATTCGTTTGGCAGGAAGATGTCAACGAGCTTGCCGATGAGGTTCCATAGGCCGCTGACGGTGCGCTCGCCGATTTTCCGCAGCGTGGCCTTGAGGCGGGAGAACGCCTTCTCGATCGGGTTGAAGTCGGGGCTGTAGGGCGTGAGGAAGCGCAGTGTTGCTCCTGCCGCCTCGATCCGGTCGCGGACTGCGGGGCGCTTGTGGCTCGACAGATTGTCCATGATGACGACATCGCCGGGTCGCAGTTCGGGCACGAGAACCTGCGCCACGTAGGCTTCGAACCAGTCGCCGTTGATCGGCCCGTCCAGCACCATCGGGGCGATCATGTCCGTCATGCGCAGGCCTGCAACCAGCGTGGCGGTCTTGCGATGACCATGCGGGAAGCCCATCCGCAAGCGTTCGCCTTTGGCACAGCGGCCATGGCTGCGGGTCATGTTGGTGGCGGTCCACGTTTCGTCGATGAAGACCAGGCGCTCGGGTTCCAGATCGATCTGGCCATCGAACCAATGGTGACGCTGCCTCAGGACGTCGGGACGGTCCTGCTCGACAGCGTGGCCAGTCTTTTTTTGCGCGTCATACCCCGGCGCACGAAGAAGCGATGCAGCTCGGCAACCGAGACAGTCAGGCCAACCTGGGCCAAGGCGATGCGCAACTCCTCCAGCGAGATGTCCTTGCGCGCCTCCCAAAGTGCCAGAATATCGGCAGATCGCGCCTCCACCTGGCGCGAGCGCATGTCGCCGCCTTGAGGCCTCGAAGCAAAGTCGCCCGTCGCACGTCGCTGCGTATGCCACCGGATCGCTGTCGAAGGGGCGACGCCAAACCGCGCCGCCGCCGCTCGGCAACTCAGCCCGCCGTCAACCGCGGCCAGAAGCCGGACCCGCAAATCCATCGAAAGACCGTGACCCATCCATGCCGGCCTCCTTCACCAGCACGGATTCTGAATCAGAATTCTCTGCCGACGGGAATCCCATGCCGATTCAAAGCGGTCGAAAGCCGCTCTAGCCGGTCACGCCAACAGTTGGACACCTCGAAAACCGGTGGCGCCTGGCGGCTTAGGCTGATTCACTTCCCTTGCGTGGCATTGGAGGCGATGATGGCGGGACAGCCTGGTTTCTTCGATCTTTCGGACCAGTACGAAGCGCTGAGCGCGGCGGGTGATCCGCTGGAGCGCTTGGCCGCCGTAGCGATTTCGCGGTTTTCCGCGGACCGTTGGTGGAAGCGCTCCGGCGCAGCGCCCGTGGCAAGGGCGGTCGCCCGCCGTTCGACCCGGTGCTGATGTTCAAGATCCAGGTGTTGCAGGCGCTCTATTCGCTGTCGGACGAGGCCACCGAGTTCCAGATCAAGGACCGCTTGTCGTTCCGGCGGTTCCTGGGGCTGGGTCTCGACGGCACGGTCCCGGATGCGACGACGGTGTGGCTGTTCCGCGAGCGCCTGGTGAAGGCCAAGGCCATCGACAAACTCTTCGCCTGCTTTGATGCCGTGCTGAAGGATCGGGGCTATTTCGCCATGGGCGGGCAGATTATCAACGCCACGGTGGTGCCGGCCCCCAAGCAGCGCAACACCGAGGCGGAAAAGACCGCGATCAAGGAAGGCCGCGTACCCGAGGACTGGAAGCCGGCCAAGGCGCGGCAAAAGGACCGCGATGCGCGCTGGTCGATCAAGTACAGCAAGGCCAAGGTCCGCGAGGGCGCCGATCCCAGGGCGGCAAAACCCGTCGATCTCGCCATCCCGATGTTCGGCTACAAGAACCACATCGGCATCGACCGGACGCACGGGCTGATCCGCACCTGGGGCGCCACCGCCGCCAACGCCCATGACGGCGCGCGGCTGCCGGACTTGGTGAGCAAGGGAAACACCGCGTCGGGTGTCTGGGCCGACACGGCCTATCGGTCCAAGAAGAACGAGGCGTTCCTGGCGGCCGGCAAGTTCAAGAGCCACATCCACCAGCGCCGCAAGCCGAGGCGGCCGATGCCGGAACGCTCCGCCAGGGCCAACACCCGCCGATCCAAAATCCGCGCCCAGGTCGAGCACGTGTTCGCCGCGCAGAAACATCGGGTGAGGTTGGTCGTGCGCACCATAGGAATCGCTCGTGCCACCATCAAGATCGGCATGGCCAACCTCGTCTACAATCTCCAGCGCCTCGCCTGGCTCGAGGGGCGAACTGCGCCTGCCTGAGGCCGAAACGGCCCCAAGCGGCACCGAACACATCGAAATCACGGAACATAACCCGGTAACATGACGCTCTTTGTGCGACCGCCAGCATCACATCAGCCCGATCAAGCCAAAATCAGGCAGTTCTTCGAGGTGTTCAGTTTCCAGACAGGCGGGCAACCGCCCGTCGAACCATCCCGTCGAGCCGTCAGGTTCGCGGATCCCTATCGAGCATCGCCGGATCAAGCAGGGCGGCCGCCAGGTTGTCGGCCAGGTTGTCGAGGCGGGCCAGCGAGGCCAGCACCACGCCGTCGGGATTGCTGGCCAGCGCGCGCCACAGCAGCAGGCGGTGCACCTGGTCGGCGCCCTGCACGGCGGCGGCCAGCGCCGGATCGGATTGCAGCCGGCTGTGCGCCTGCGCCTGCGCGGCGGCATTGCCGAACACTGAATGGCTGATCAGGCCGATCGGCGCGGTGGCCTGCGCGCGAATCGCGTCGATCGCGGAATGGTCTGGGCTATCGGCCATCTGCACCACCTGGTAGGCGCCCGTCGCGGCGGCCGCCAATCCCGCCTCGTGACTGCCGGCCACGCCCAGGTGGCGCGCCTTGCCGGCCTTGCGCAGGCTTTCCAGCGTCTGCAGCACATCGTCGCGCACCACCTCGGCAGGCGTGGGTTCGTGCAGCAGGAACAGGTCGACTTGGTCGGTTCCCAGCGCTTTTAACGAAGTCTCCAGCGTCTGCACGATGAAATCGGGGCTCAGCGCCAGTTTGTCGTTGACGATGCCGCCTCCCGGCTTGCCGTTACCACCCGTGCCGCCGCCACCATTGCGCAGCTTTTTGAGAGTGGCCACCACCGGCCGCGCCAGCGGCAGGGCAATCCGCTTGGCCAGACCCATGCGCGGCGCGCGCAGCCCTACCTTGGTGGCCACCTGCACGGCATCGCGGCGCCCTTTCAGGAAGCGCCCCAGGATCGCCTCGGCTTGGCCCGCGCCATAGGCCGGGGCCACGTCGAACCAGGTCACGCCCGCGTCCAGCGCGCGCTCCAGCGCCCTGATCGACTGGCCCGGCGAATAGCGTGAGCCCAGCGGCGCGCAGCCCATGCCTAGTGCCGAAGTTTCCAGGTCAGTTCCGGTCAGGTGGATTCGCCGCACGGTCATGCCATTCCTTCATCGTCGTTGCACCGGGCCAAAAGGCTGCTTAGCCGGTCCGCCAGGCGCAAGGCCAGCGCGATCGTCGTCAGGGTCGGGTTGGCCTGGCTCGATGTCGGCAGCACCGCGCTGGTGGCCAGGTGCAGGTTGGGCGCGTCGAAAGTCGCCAGGTTGCCGTCCACCACCGCCTCGCGCCGATTGTCGCCCATGCGCGCCAGCCCGATCTGGTGGGTGCCGTGCGCGGTGATCGCCTTGAGCAGGTCGAGCCGCCCGCCTTGGGGCGCCCGATATTCGACATGCCCGATGCCATGCCGCGCCAACCAGCCTTCCAGCAGCGCGTGCGAGCGCAGGATCGAATCGAAATCCTGGTCGGTAAAGCGCAGGTCGATCCGCAGTTGCGGCAGCCCCAGGCGGTCGACGCTGCCGCGCAGGGTGACCCGGCTGTCGGCATGGGGGGCATGTTCGGCATGGTAGGACAAGCCGAAGCGGCGTTCCTTGTTCCGCACGAAGAAGCCGGGCATCCGCTCGGCGGTGGTGTAGCGCCGCCGCAGGAAATCGGCGATGAAGCCGATCGCCGAAGGCACCCCCGTCAGGATGTTGCGCAAGTGCGGGGCGATCGGCACACCCGAGGTGGGAACGTGGCGGGTGCGGATCGCCTCGGCAGTTAGCAACCGGCCCAGCGGCTTGAACGCAAGCGCCAGGTAGACCGACGACAGGATGGCGTTCTGGTGCCGGGCATCCGCGATCGGCGGAACCACCGGCCAGAACACAGTGTTGAGCAGCTTGTGCTCGCGCTGAGCCGCCTCGGTCAGCGCAATGCGGCGGCGCACGTAAGAGCCGAAGCTGTCCACCTCGAAGCGGAAGCTGTCGACAAGGTCGTCGCGCGCCAGCACGATGTCGGCGATCTCGCCGATCACGTGCCCCATGTAGTGGCGCCCCAGCGGCCCGTCCGGCCCACCGAACCGACTGGCCGCCTCGCACTGCGCCGACAGCAGCAGTCGCGTCGTTTCGAGCCCGCCGGCGGCGATGACGAAATGCCGGGCGCGGATCCGCGCCCGCTCGCCGCTGCGCGGATCGGCCACAGTGATGGCGCGGATGCGGCCATCATCGTGGAACTCCAGCCCGGTGCAGGTAGCGTGCAGGCGGATCTGCAGCAGGGTATCGTTCGCGATCGCGTCGGCGTGGATATGCTGTGCCGCTTGGATATTCACCCAGCGCTCCATCGCGTCGGGATCGAAATCCTGCGCCGCGCCGCCGGTAAGCGGCGTTTCGCAGCGATAGTGCGCGGCCCCGCTGGCGCTGGCCACCGCCGCGCCCGGAATCCAGCGCATAACCTCTTCGTGGGAGATCGGCCAGCGCGCGTCTACCCAGTCGCGCGGTGCGAAATCGATGGGATCATAGGGCACCGAGCGCCCGCCCCACAGGTTCGACGCCCCGCCCAGGCGTCGTGCAGTCGCGGTCATCAGGTCGTCGTGCAGTTCGGGGCGCACCAGTTCGCCGGCGGCCAGCTCCTGGATCTTGCGGTCGGGGCGCTTGCCACCCGATTCCAGCACGAGAACCGGTATGCCGGCCCGCGTCAGGGCCGTGGCGCAAGCCAGCCCTGCCGGACCCGATCCCACTATGCACACCGGATGAACGATATCCGGGAGCTGCTGGATGCCATCGATCAGCATCCGCTCAGCCTCGCGCCCCGCCTGCCGGCAATTCGGGCGTGAGACCCAGACGATCCCCGTAGATCGAGAAGATCGCACGGCGGAAGGCGGGCAACGAGAACGTCGTCTCGTAGTCGCGCCGCCCGGCGTCGCCCAGCGACTGGCGCAGCGCGGGTGTCTCGATCAGCCGATGCATCGCCGCCGCCAGCCCCGGCGCGTCGCCGGGCTGCACGAAGATCGCGTTATCGCCATCGCGCAGGAATTCGGGGATCGCACCCACCGGGGTGCAGATCACCGGCGTCCCCGCGCCGAGCGCCTCGAGGATGACCAGCGGCAGGCCCTCGTGATAGGAAGGAAGCACCATGGCATCGGCACTCGCCAGCGCTTGCGCCACGCCGGCGGCGTCGGCCCAGCCTGCGAATTCCAGGCGGTCGCCCAGCCCCGCGGCCTGCGCGATCTTGCGATAGCCCTCGACATCGCCGCCGCCCAGGAACGTTAGCTTCCAGCGGATGTCGCCCGGCGCCACGAGCTTCGCCGCCTCGACGAGGTCGTCGACCCCCTTGCGGTGAAGCAGGTTGCCGATGAAGAGTAGCCGGATATCGTTGGTCTTGCCCAAATGATCGCGAGGCGCATATTCGGGTACCGGCACCCCGTTCGGCACCACGTCGACGCGATTGGCCGGCACGCCCAGGTCGGAGATCAGCCAGCTTTTCCAGCCATCCCCCAGCACCACGTTGGTGCTGGCGGCGCGGAACGGCACGCCGATCAGCCAGCGGCGCAACCTTCCGCCGTCGATCCATTGCTGGCGCAGCACCACCGCATGGAGATGCAGCAAGACCCGCGCCCCGAGCCACCGCGCCACCACGGTCAGCAGCCCCTTGCGCACCGCGCTGGCATTGTCGCCCAGGTGGACGTGGACCAGAGCCAGTTGCCCGGCCCGCTGCAGACGGGCAATTTTCAATATTGCCTTCAGGGTATTGCCGATGCTCGCAACTAGACCTTTTTCATCTCTTGTCACTATTTCCCGGAAATCAAACAGGCTTTGCTCGTGTCCGTTGAACATGAGCATGTAATCTTTTACCCTGCCCATACCTCCACCAACTTGACCTGAAGGAGCGGCTACGAGCACTGTTTTGCGACATGATCCACCAATTTCCGGTGAAGTCATTCGAAATTCCCTTTCGATATGTCCTTGCGCAGTATGTTCAGAAACTTCGCCCCGCGCACGATGTATCGTTTCCCCAGTCGCTGCGGTTCCTTGAGCAGGCGCCACACCCATTCGAAGCCGATCCGCCGCATGAATTGGGGCGCGCGCATCTCATAGCCCACAAAATAGCCCAGCCCGGCGCCGACGCACAAGGCGTACAGGCCCATCAGGCGGTCCCTGTATTCATCGACCCAGATTTCCGACTTGGGGCATCCCACGCCCATGAAAAGATGGGTCGAGCGCGCGTCCCTGATGCGGGTCGACAGGCTCTCGCCGTATCCGGCGTCGCGTTCGAAACCGAAATCCGGCACTTCGATCTTAAACAGGTCCGGCGAAAACCCCTTGTTGGTCAGGAACTCTTCCAGAAGACCGCCGATCTGGTGATTGGAAACAAGGAAAAACGGCCGGTGCAATGCGGGATCAAGCAGGGGAATCAGAGTGCTGACGAGGTCTGATCCGGTTACTCGCTCGGGAACCTCGATTCCTTTTCTGCGCGCGTAGGCAAAAAATATCCCGCTATCGATGGTGACGCACCAGGCACGGTCATAGGCTTCTCGCAGTTTCTGATTTTCGCTCAGAAGCACGACATGGTCGGCATTGGCCGTGTAGATCGGACGGCAAGGAGCCTGACAATCGACTTGTCCTGTTAATCTCCTGCATAGATCATTCAGTCCTATATTAGTGACGTTTACGCCAATAATTTGACTATTGGAGAGAGGGGTAATCAATCTGCACCTATGACAAGGAGGCGGTCCCTCAGAATCAGTCCTCGGGACTGAAACCATGCCAGGGCGCCGGAGATGTTTCCGCCTAAACTAGCGGTAAAAAGGGAATCGTCCAGCATTTCGGCCATTGGGCTCTGAACCCATCAAATTTGTTCCGGGCGTTCGCGATAGAGGTCTTCAGAGTTTGAACGCGCGCCATCGCAGCAGCGGCACTGGCGGGTGGATCTTCAGGAAGCAAGGCTGACTGAACCAACTGCTCGCCCAGCGACGTCAAATACTCCCGGGAAAAATGGTCCGGCGAAGGTCCTTTTGTCATGCTCGCTGTGAACGCCAATACGACGAGACACGCGCCCACGCTCGCCTGTTTTTGCGCCACCACTCACCTCCTGATTCGCACAAAGCCCCCACGCCAAACCCAAGGGATTGGTTGGGCAGACGGTAATCTCACCGGGGATCAACGCATTCCGGTCCGTTCCGATTCAGTGTTCACAAAATACAGTGATGCGGCTGCGCGATCTACAGTTGATGCATCTTGCAGGACCTCCCGTCATCCTGATCCTTGCGCACCAGAACACCCACACGCCCGGTGATCGTTACCCCTGCCGGAATCTCATCCATAAAGCCCGTGCAGTCCTTCGTCGGCCACAACGCGGCAACCCGTGTAAATTGCGCGCCTTTGCTTTCCCCTGAAATCGACGTCAGGTCGTGTGTCGGTTTGGCAGTTGCCCCCTCCTGTTCTGTTTTGGGTCCGTCAGTCATGATGCTATCGCCGAGCAAGGAACATTGACCGTACAAATCACTGACTTTCCATGAAATTCTTGCAAATGCCCGGTTTGTGTGGCTTGAGCGCCATCATGCTCCGCCGCTTCAAGGAAAATGCGGTGCAGCGGCGCCTAATTTCCTTGACCCAGGTCTGTGCGTGATGCCGATCCAGCGGTGTCGGGACGAAGGGCGTCACCTTCGTCCGCTCCTCGTCCGGCTCTCCTCGCCTGCGGCGCGTCGGACAAAGGGCAATGCGTCATAATCCCTTCTTCGGCCGCGACATACGCCGACGGACCTTGGCGATCGCCTTGGCCTCCGCGATGATGCGCGCCCGCACGGCCTTCGCTTCGGCCAGCTTCGCCGCCCCGAGGGTTGCAACGGCGGCAAGCTTCTGGTCATGAGTAAGGGAAGGATCGCGCATGATCGCCTCGATCTGCACTGCCATGCCGCGCAACACCTCCTTGTAGGCGACCCTTGCGCGGCCAAGCACCTGCGGATCAATCTGGTTGCCCCGGATAGGCCCGCCACCGCACTTCACAGGAACATCCGCTCGGCCGCCACCCCTGCCGCGCCGCCCTCCCTTCTCCTGACCAGTGTCACGCCGATCTGCATCGCCCTCGCCACCTTGCTGCGTCAGCAAAGCCCGAGACCCACTCGAAAAGGAGTATCGCCCGGCGTTCCCTTAAACGCCGCGTTTCCTCCCCTCTCCGCTCTGCCCTGACCTACCGCCGCGAGGCGGGCGATGGGCCCCTACCGTTCCAAACCCGCCCCTTCGGCGCTCCTCCTCCTCGCGCTGGTGCTGTTCGGCAAGCATGACGAGCCAAGCGTCGCCCTTGGCCTGGATGTTGGCCAACGTCGCCGGCGTGTGATTGCGCACGTCCTCGGCATTGAGTGGCCGATCGTGCTCGATGGCGACATGGATGCTGCTGAGCGCCACCGCGGCACGGCGACGAGCCATATTCTCCAGCGCCGGATCGGGGTTCGTTTCGTTTGCTCCGAACGAAAGCAAATCCGCGATAAAATCGCCCAGCTTGGCGAATGTGTTGGCAGCGGCATCGACAACGGCCAGACCGTCCCTGACGCCATCGGCCCCGGCATCTTGCTCCTAGCCTCCCGCCTCAGTATCGGGATCGACGTCGCGGACATCGCTTCGCGGCTGCTTGACCTTGACCCGCGCCGCCCGGAAGTCATCGCACAGATGATGCGCCTCGGTCGCCCTGCTATCGTGTGCCCTCGACATACTCGGATACTCGGCCTGGGTACGATCCCTGCTCCTGGCCCTGCTCGATGCGCTCGCGCTGCATCGTCTGCGCCTCGGTGACGCTGGTCAGGGATTCCCGGTCAACATCGCCCATGAACGCGCGGACCTCGGCCGCCCTCACCTCGTCTAGGCGGCGCGCCAGGCTGTGATAGCCCCCGGCATGGTCGATCACGCAGAAATCGCGACGATCGCCGCGCGCCAAGATATAGCCGCGCTTCTCGATCGCCGATTTGAACGCCTGCTCGTTCTCGGCTTCGCGCCATAGCTCGGTCAGCTCCTCGCGCACCACTTCCCGGCTGATCCCGCTGCGCTGCTCGGCCTCGTACTCCCATTGCTCGGGCGCGCGCAGCCGATCGGCCTCGTGTGACGGGCTCGGCGTCGGCGACAGGTCGATGCTGGGCACCTCCATTTACCGATGGTCAAACCTGACTAGGGATGATTCACTGCTTCTGGGCAGCGGGAGCGTCAGATGCGGCAATCAGGGCTTTTCGGGTTATCGGATCACATGAAACGGCTGTCTTCTGACGGTGATCCGCTTGAGGTTTTGGCCTAATGAGACCTGTTCGCGGTTGGGCGTGGACAGGGTCGTTGATTGCTGATTCTA
>NZ_LJHZ01000059.1:0-21894 GCF_001296055.1 Novosphingobium sp. AAP93 | reverse complement strand
TCGTCATTCCCGCGCAGGCGGGAATCCAGGGGTGCTGGCGCTGCGTTTGCCGCTCTGGATTCCCGCCTTCGCGGGAATGACGAAGGTGTTGGCATAAGGAGATCGTCACACCGAGCTTTATCCGGAATGGCGGGGTTATGATGCGATCAGGTGCCTGTACCCCCGGGGTCGGGAGTGGGTTTTTCGTTCTACTTCAAACAGTAACGGCGATATTGTCAATCAACCGCGCCTTGCCCATATGCGCCGCGACCAGCAGGCGGGCGGAGCGGCCGTCCCAGGGGTCGAGCGCTTCGAGCGTGGCGGCGTCGCGCAGTTCGGCGTAGTCGATGCGGGCGAAACCGGCGGCAAGGATGGCGGCGTGCAGCGCTGCCAGTGTCTCCGGGATCGCAGCGCCGCCCACGATCTGCGCCGCTGCCTCGCGCATCGCGCGGTTCATCGCGGGGGCGGCGGCGCGTTCTTCGGGGGTGAGGTACTTGTTGCGGCTGCTCATGGCGAGGCCGTCCGGCTCGCGCACGGTGGGTACGCCGAGGATGCGCATCGCGTGGGGGTGTGTGAGGTCGAGATCGCGGGCCATGCGGCGGATGATCGCGAGCTGCTGCCAGTCCTTCTCGCCGAACAGCGCAATGTCGGGCTGGACCTGGTTGAACAGCTTGGTCACGACCGTCGCCACGCCGTCGAAATGGCCGGGCCGAGCCGCGCCGCAAAGGACGGCATCGAGGCCGCTGACCTGGATCGTGGTGGCGTAGCCCGGCGGATAGACCGCCTCGACGGTAGGCGCCCAGAGCACGTCCACGCCTTCGGCCTCGAGCAGCGCGGCATCGGCTTCGAGCTGGCGGGGGTAGGTCGCAAGGTCCTCATTGGGGCCGAACTGGCGCGGATTGACGAAGATCGAGACCACGACGATATCCGCGCGGGCCCTGGCTTCGCGCACCAGCGTGAGGTGGCCTTCGTGCAGCGCGCCCATGGTGGGAACGAGGGCTACCGAATTGTCCCCCGATTTCAGCGCGGAAAGCGCCGCGCGAAGCGGTTCGACGGCGGTCAGGATTTGCACGCGGCTCGGCTCTCCAGTAATCCCCGATCTGGGGAACGCGCCCTCTAGACCCGTGCCGTGCCCGGCGGCAAGGGGGCCCGCCACTCACAGAAAGGATCATCTCGTGTCTGCCGCTCCCTATCGCATCGTTTTCGCCAACGAGAAGGGCGGAACCGGCAAGTCGACCACGGCGGTCCATGTCGCCATCGCGCTGGCCTATCAGGGCGCGCGGGTGGCGGCGATCGACCTCGATGCGCGGCAGCGGACGATGCACCGCTATTTCGAGAACCGCGCCGAGACCATGCGTCGGCGCGACATCACGCTGCCGACGGCGACGTTCGCGGTCTATGACGGGACGAGCAGCGAAGAGCTGGACGCGCTGGCGGAGCGGCTGGGCGAGAGCCACGACTTCCTGCTGTTCGACACGCCCGGCCGCGACGATCCGCTGGCGCGCCATGTCGCGACGCAAGCCGATACGCTGGTGACGCCGCTCAACGACAGCTTCGTCGATTTCGACCTGATCGGGCAAGTCGATGCTGAGACGTTCAAGGTGCGCCGCCTTTCGTTCTATGCCGAGCTGATCTGGGAAGCGCGCAAGAAGCGGGCGATGGCGACGATCCGCGAGGCGCGCAAGGAGATGGACTGGGTCGTGGTGCGCAACCGCACCGGCTATACCGAGGCGCGCAACCAGAAGCGCATCGACCAGGCGCTGACCGAGCTTTCCAAGCGCGTCGGCTTCCGCATCGCCAGCGGCCTTTCGGAGCGCGTGATCTATCGCGAGCTGTTCCCGAGCGGGCTGACCCTGCTCGACAAGGGGCATCTGGGTGAACTGGGCACCAGCCATCTGGTCGCGCGGCAGGAGCTGCGGACGCTGGTGGCGGGGCTGGCGCTGAAGATCCCCGAGCGCGGGCAGCTGGCGATGGAAGCGGTGCTTTGAAGTTCCTGTTCCTCGCGGCGCTGGCCTGCCTTGCGGTCAGGCTGCTGGCCGGGCGCTGGCCGTGGGAGCTGTGGGGGCCGAACGCCAGGGAAGCCGCGGAAAAGCGCGCGCTGAACCTGCTCGGGCTGCGGGCGGATGCGGGGTATGACGAGGTGATCGAGGCGCATCGGCGGCTGATGCTGAAGGTCCACCCGGATCGCGGCGGGACCAACGATGCGGTGCACGAGGCCAATGCGGCGCGCGACCTGCTGCTGGCGCGGATTTCCAATCGCGGGCCTGATGGGCGGGGGTGAGGTTGACCTTCGCGTTTCTCCCCGAGACGCAGAGGGAATAGAGACCGCCAAGAGGCCGGGATGGCGGCACGGCTCCACTGAGACAGGCCGCGCTGGAGGAAGAATGGGCCTCGCGGCCCGGCGCGTGCTCTTTGCTCGCTTCTTTCCCTTCGCGTCTCTGCGAGAAACCCTTCCCGGCAGGGCGACATGAGCCACCGGTTCCATCCCAGCGTGCTGCGCGAATATGACATTCGCGGCACGATCGGCAAGACGCTGGGGCCGGACGATGCCTATGCGCTGGGGCGCAGTTTCGCGACGCGGGTGCTGCGCGATGGGCGCAAGACGGTGGCGGTGGGCTATGATGGCCGGCTCAGTTCGCCGATGCTGGAGGAAGCGCTGGTCAGCGGGCTGTGCGCGAGCGGGGCGGATGCTGTCCGGATCGGGCTCGGCCCGACGCCGATGCTCTACTTCGCCTGCGCCGCGATGCCAGAAGTGAGGACCGGGTCAGAGGTGCAGGCCGGGCCACAAGTGCAGGATGGCATTCAGATAACTGGCAGCCACAATCCCGCCGATCAGAATGGCTTCAAAGTGGTATTTCGCGGAGGTCCGTTCTTCGGTCCAGACATACTCGATCTCGGCCGCCTCGCCGCCCGGGGGGATTGGGCGCTGGGCGACGGGACGGCCGAGCGGGTCAATATCATGGATGCCTACGTCGAGCGGTTGCTCGCCGGGCTGAAGGGTATCGCGCCAGATGCCCTCGAGTGCCTTGGCATCGGATGGGACGCCGGGAACGGCGCCGCGGGCGAGGTGATCGAACGGCTGGTCGCCCGGATGGCGGGGCGCCACATCTGCTTGCACACGCATGTCGATGGCACGTTTCCTGGACATCATCCCGATCCTTCCGTCGACGCCAATCTTGCCGATTTGCGCGGCGCCGTCGCGCAGGGACGACTCGACTTCGGATTAGCCTTCGACGGGGACGGGGACCGGCTGGGCGTGGTGGACAGCAAGGGCCGCGCGCTGGCGGGGGACCAGCTGCTGATGCTGTTTGCCGAAGACGTGCTGAAAAGGCAGGCGGGCGGGACAGTTATCGCCGATATCAAGACGAGCGCGACGCTGTTTGACCGCGTCCGCGCGCTGGGCGGGGTGCCGCTGATGTGGAAGGCCGGACACAGCCACATCAAATCCAAAATGAAGCAGACTGGTGCGGTCCTCGGTGGCGAAGTGACCGGACACGTATTTCTTGCGGATGATTACTACGGGTTCGACGATGCGCTCTATGCTGCCGTGCGGCTGATTGCGGCGGTGGCGCGGCAGGGCAAGTCGGTGGCGGAATTGCTCGATGCGATGCCGGTGATGGTCAATACGCCCGAGTTGCGCTTTGCGGTGGAGGAGGCGCGCAAGTTCGCGGTGATCGACGAAGTCCGCGCGCGGCTCATGGCGGAAGGGGCGGACGTGGTCGCGATCGACGGGGTTCGGGTGACCATGCCGCAGGGCTGGTGGCTGCTGCGCGCATCGAACACCGAGGCGATGCTGACGGCGCGCGCGGAAAGCGGGAGCGAGGAGGGGCTCGCGGCGATGCTGGCTGCCCTTGACGCGCAATTGGCGGCTTCGGGGATCAGGCGCTAAGGTCCGCCGGGTGAGCGACCTGCCGATCCCGCCCGAAATCGAAGCCTGGTTCGCGGGGCGCGGCTGGCGGGTGCGGCGGCATCAGGCCGAGATGCTGGCGGCCGACGACGCGGGCAAACATGCGCTGCTGGTGGCCGATACGGGCGCGGGCAAGACGCTGGCCGGGTTCCTCCCGACCTTGGCCGCCTTCACGCCGTCGCGGCTGGGCCTTGGGCCGGTGCCGGAGGGGCTGCACACGCTCTATGTGTCCCCGCTGAAGGCGCTGGCGCATGATGTGCAGCGCAATTTGCTGACGCCGATCACCGAGATGGGCCTCCCCATCACGGTCGAGACGCGCAGCGGGGATACCTCGTCCGACAAGAAGGCGCGGCAACGGACGAAGCCGCCGCATGTGCTGCTGACGACGCCGGAATCGCTGTCGCTCCTGCTGAGCTATCCCGAAAGCGCGCAGCTGTTCGGCACCTTGCAGCGGGTGGTGATCGACGAAGTGCATGCCTTTGCAACCTCGAAGCGGGGTGATCTGCTGGCACTGGCGTTGACCCGGCTGCAGGCACTGGCGCCGGGGCTGCGGCGGGCGGCGCTATCTGCGACGCTCGCTGATCCGGAGAGCTTCCGGGCTTGGCTGGCGCCTTGGGGTGATCTGGACAGCACGGCGCTCGTCGAGGGGGAAGCGGGCGCGCTGGCGGAAGTCGAGATCCTGCTGCCCGATGATGGCCAGCGGGTGCCTTGGGGCGGGCACGCGGCGGCTTGGGCTTTGCCGCAGCTCTACGAGGCGATCCGGCGCAACCGGACGACCTTGGTGTTCACCAACACGCGCTTTCTGGCGGAGTACATCTTCCAGCTGCTGTGGGATGCCAACGAGGACAAGCTCCCCATCGGCATCCACCACGGTTCGCTTTCCAAGGAAGCGCGGCGCAAGGTGGAAGGGGCGATGGCGCAGGGCGAGCTGCGCGCGCTCGTCTGCACCGCGAGCCTCGATCTCGGCGTCGACTGGGGCGATATCGACATGGTGGTGCAGATGGGCGCGCCCAAGGGCTCCTCGCGCCTGCTGCAGCGGATCGGGCGCGCCAACCATCGGCTCGACCTGCCGAGTCGCGCGTTGCTGGTGCCGGGGAACCGCTTCGAGTTTCTGGAGGCGATGGCGGCGCGCGATGCGGTCGATGAGGGGCAGCGCGACGGGGAGGACTTCCGCCCCGGGGGGCTCGACGTGCTGGCGCAGCACGTGATGGCGGTGGCCTGCGCGGGGCCGTTCCATGAGGCGGCGCTGCTGGCGGAGGTGCGCTCGTCATTGGCCTATGCGTGGATCGACGCGGCGGGCTGGGAGCGGGTGCTGCAGTTCGTGGCGACGGGGGGCTATGCGCTGCGGGCCTACGACCGGTTCCAGCGGATCGTGCGGCTGAAGGACGGCACCTGGCGGCTGACGCATCCGCAGCAGGCCGCGCGCCATCGGCTCAATGCGGGCATCATCGTCGATTCCGAAATGCTGGAAGTGCGGTTCCGCAACGGGCGCTCGCTCGGCAAGGTGGAGGAGAGCTTCGGAGCGGGACTGAAGCCGGGGGATACCTTCCGCTTTGCCGGAATGGACCTTGAGGTTGAAGGCGTGCGCGATCTGGAGCTGATCGTGCGCGGGGCCAAGTCGGCGGGGCAGATCCCGAGCTACAACGGGGCGCGCATGCCGCTGACGACGCATCTGTCGGGGCGGGTACAGGCGATGTTGGCAGACCGGGCGGGCTGGGGGCGGTTCCCGGACGACGTGCGCGAATGGCTCGAAGTACAGGATTGGCGCAGCCGGTTGCCGGCGCCGGGGGAGCTGCTGGTCGAGAGCTTTCCGCATGGGGGGCGGGCCTATACGGTCTACTATACGTTCGAAGGATGGAACGCGAACCAGTCGCTGGGGATGCTGATTACCCGGCGGATGGAGGAGGCCGGACTGGGGCCGATGGGCTTCGTGGCCAACGACTACGCGCTGGGAGTGTGGGGACTGCGGCCGGTGAAGGACCCAGCGCCGCTGCTGTCGCCGGACATTCTGACCCATGAGTTTGTCGAGTGGGTGCAGAATTCCTATCTGCTGCGCCGGGCATTCCGCGAGGTGGCAGTGATTTCAGGCCTCGTCGAGCGGCAGCAGCCGGGCGCGCGCAAGAGCGGGCGGCAGGTGACCTTTTCGACCGACCTCATCTACGACGTGCTGCGCAAGCATGAGCCGGATCACTTGCTGATCGAGGCGGCGTGGGCGGATGCGCGGGCGCGGATGACCGATGTGGGCCGGCTGGGCGCCTTGCTGGACCGGGCGGCGGCGGAACTTGTCCATGTCGAACTGGAGCGGGTGACGCCGCTGGCCGTGCCGCTGATGGTGATGATCGGGCGGGAATCGGTGCCAGCGGGCGCCGCGGATGACGAGCTGCTGCTGGAGGCCGAGAGCCTGGCTTCGGCGGCGATGCGGCCGGAATAGCGGGTG
The DNA here is from genome assembly GCF_001296055.1 of Novosphingobium sp. AAP93. Classification (NCBI taxonomy): domain Bacteria; kingdom Pseudomonadati; phylum Pseudomonadota; class Alphaproteobacteria; order Sphingomonadales; family Sphingomonadaceae; genus Novosphingobium; species Novosphingobium sp. AAP93. Next base: position 15,571 of record NZ_LJHZ01000059.1, on the reverse strand, counting down.
CGGGGACGGATTGCCTCGTCCCCGCACCCGATCAGCTTGCCGTGTCAGTTCTTTCTGAAGCCAGCGTACTGTTCATTCCCGACGAAGCCGAACTTGGGAACCTTCGACACGGTAATGATCCGCATCAACCGGTTTGCCGCCGGGTAGGAAGCGAATTCCTCGGGCTGGAACTGGAGTTCAGGCGGCTCCTTGTAGGCCTTGGTTGCCTCCAGCAGCGAGACGAGATCGCCTTCGGTTATCGGCGTGCCGTTCCAGAGGATGGTGTTTTGCGCTGTGAGGACCAGCCTGTTCTTCATGGCATTCATGGGAACCGGCGGCGGCGTGCCACCCTGCTGCGGCAGGTCGAAGTTGATCGCATTGGTCGCCACGGGGATGGTGATGATGAACATGATGAGGAGGACAAGCATGACGTCGATGAGCGGCGTCGTGTTGATGTCCATCATCGGAGAGGCATCGGCTTTGCTGCCACTGAGAGCCATCGTAGGTGGTCCTGTTCAACCCCGGGTGCCCGGACGAAAAACGATCAGCCTCACGGGTTCCGGGGTGGAAATGAAGCCAACCTTGGAATGCCCTCAATGTGCGCTTTCCCGATTGATCCGGCAATGCCGTTTCATTCCGCTTTGGAGCGAGGCGGCCAGCGCAACGAAAAAGGGGCGGATTGCTCCGCCCCCTGATCGTTTCCAGCACTCGTGTGTGGCTGATAACCGCCGCGACGTTACTTGCTGAACGTTGCGAAGTTCTCGTTGCCGACGAAGCCGAACTTGCTGACCTTCACCTGAGTGATGATCTTCAGCATGCGGTTCGCGATTTCGTACGAGGCATATTCCTCGGGCTGGAACTGGAGTTCCGGCTCGGGGTTCATCGCCTTCGTCGCCTGAAGCAGCGAGACGAGATTGCCTTCGGTGATCGGCGAACCGTTCCAGAGAATCGTGTTCTGCGTGGTGAGCACCAGCTTGTTCTTGACCGGATCGATCTTCGGCTTGTCCGTCGGCGGAGTTGCCTGCGGCAGGTCGATGTTGACCGAGTGGGTGGCCACGGGGATGGTGATGATGAACATGATGAGGAGCACGAGCATGACGTCGATCAGCGGCGTCGTGTTCATCTCCATCATCGGCGAGCCATCGTCTTTGCCGCCGCTCATTGCCATGGGGGTTACTCCTGTTTGGTCTCGTTGACCCGGATGACCGGACGGTGATCAGCCGTTGGGATCAACCGGGGTGGAGATGAAGCCGACCTTGGGATAGCCCGCAATCTGCACGTTGTAGATCGCACCGGCGATGCACTTCCAGGGGACGTTCACGTCGCCGCGGATGTGCACTTCGGGGATCTTGTCCGGCTCCATGTTCTGCGCGCCGCCGGCCCGCTTCACGATCGCATCAAGCCGGTCGAACGCCATCTTGTAGAGTTCGTTGTTATCGACCGGGGTGATGTTGTTGATGTAGACGCGGCACTGGCCGGTCCGCGAGGAGCCTTCATAGCCGCCCTGGCCCGGGCTGCGCCCGCCGGCATCGGTCGAGACGACCGTCACGAGCAGGTTCTCGACCTTGTCCTGCGTCTCTTCGGACGGCAGCACAGGGACCTTGAGCTTCTCGACGGTCTGGATCGCGACCGGAACCGCGATGAGGAAGATGATCAGCAGCACGAGCATCACGTCCACGAGCGGCGTGGTGTTGATGTCCGACATTGGGCGTTCTTCGCCCCCGCCGCCTACAGACATTGCCATTGGTTAGTTCCTATCCGATCTGTCCACGGTAAACCGGGTCATCCGGGTCCTTCTGGAGCCCTTCGCGGCCCGGTTGGAACCCGCGTTGTTCCCGAAGGGGGAGGGTGGAAAGGCCCACCGATCCCCGCTTCGTTTCCGCGTATTCGGGCCTTACTTCTTGGCCGGAGCCGCAGCCGGGGCAGCGGGCTTGGCAGCCGGAGCAGCCGGCAGCGCAGGCTTCACCACGCCCTTCGAGGCGAGGTTGGCGAGCACGTCGGTGCTGAAGCCGGTCAGCAGTTCGGCGATGCGCTTGTTGCGGGCCTGCAGGTAGTTGTAGGCGAGCACCGCGGGAACCGCGACGAGCAGACCGAGCGCGGTCATGATCAGCGCTTCACCGACCGGACCCGCGACCTTGTCGATCGAAGCCGAACCGGCGATGCCGATGTTGATGAGCGCGCCGTAGATGCCGACCACGGTACCGAACAGACCGATGAACGGCGCGGTCGCACCGACGGTCGCGAGGAACGGCAGCCCGCCGGCGAGCTTCGAGTTGATGGTCGCTTCCGAACGGGCGAGCGAACCGTGCATCCAGTCGTGACCTTCAGACTCGTCCATCTTGCCGGCAGCGTCTTCGGCCGAGAGACCGTCGTCGACGATCTGGCGCCAGGCCGAGTTCTTCTCGAGCTTGCCCGCGCCTTCACGCAGGCTGGCTGCGCGCCAGAAACCGGAAAGGGTCTTGTGCTGGTTGAGGATCTTGGCCTGCTCCGCCCACTTCGTGAAGAGGATGAAGAACGAACCGACCGACATGACCACGAGGATCGTGAAGGTGGTCAGCGGGATCCAGGCAGGCTTGCCGCCGGGGAACAGAACTTCCGCGATACCGAACTTGTTCTGGGGAGCGGCGGATGCGGCAGCCGCAGCGAGGGTTTCGATGAGCATTCGGGTCTTCCTCTTCAATATTTCGTAGAATGGATCAAAAAAGATAAGCTCGGGCGTTGCGGCTTTTCCCCTCAAGGAGAAGCCGCGCCAGTCAGGTCAGTCCTTCGGGATCACCCAACGGATCGAGTTTGCGTACGAACCGGTAGTCGGATTGCCTTCGCCATCGGTGGCGGGGGCAAACCGGGCGCGCCGGCGGACGTTGTCGCAAGTCGCCTGGTCGAGATCGGGGCTGCCGCTCGACCTGGTGATTTCGCACGACACAACCTTGCCGTCGGTACCGACCGAGACACGGAAGCCGGTGACACCCTCGCGCTCTTCACGCAGCGCACGCGAAGGATAGTCGTTCGACGTGGCCCAGTTGCCGGGGCTGCCCTTCGGCGCCGGGCCCTTCGGCTGGAACTTGGGCGGCGGCGGAGGGGGCGGCGGCGGCGGCGCAGCGGTCGTGAACACCGGAGCCGGAGGCGGCGGCGTGGTCACGGTCTCAATCTGCGGCGCGGGCGCGTTGAACGTGATCGGCGGCGGCGGCGCCACGATGGGCGGCGGCGGCTGATCCTTCGGGGGCGGCGGGGGCGGGGGTGTTTCCGGCGGCTTCTCTTCTTCGATGTTGACCGCCGAGGTCACCTCTTTGACCTTCTTGTACGCTTCGTAAGCCAGCCCTGTTACCAGCGCATAGCCCAAGCCGACATGAAGGATCGCAACGATGATGAGCGCGGTGATCTTGTTACCGCTCATCTGTTGGTCAGCGTATGCCATTCAGCTCCAAAACTCCTGATTCTCCGCGATCGGCACACATCCTGCGGATGCTGACGATCACGGAATCGCGCATGGAATCACCCATCCAGCGCGATTGGCCAATCCAGCGATTTCATTCCACCCTGCCGGCAAACCGGACCGCCGACATCGGGTGCAAGGAACCCGGCGGCGGCTTTTGCGGGCTTTCATTGTTGAAATCCCCGACAGCGGCGAGCTTTAACGCCGAAGCCAAAGCCGCGCAAATGCTTTATCGGTTAACCATCGATTCACAGTTTCGCTGCCTGAAACAGGACTTGGCACGGCCACTTGCGCTATCCAGCGACAGCGAATCCAAGGACCCACGAATGCTCCGAACCACCCATTTCTCCCGGACCCGCGCATCCTTTCCGACCTGGGCGCGCATTCTCGCTGCCGCCGCGCTCGGCCTCGGCGGCGCAGCCGCAAGCTACGGACAGGAAACGGCTTTGTCGGTTCCGATGGCCCCCGGCCTCGAGGCCGATCCCGACTTTTCCTACGCCGATCTGGTCGATCTGGCGCTCCCCGCGCAGGTCGTGGTGCGCGCCGAGGTGCGCAAGGCGGTCCGCCTGAAGCCCGAGGAGGCGCCCGGCCTGCCCGCGGGTCGCGCCCGGCTCTACGTGGAAGCCCGGACGCAGGCGCTGCTCATCGGCGAGAACATCGGCGAATCGATCCGATTCCTTGCCGACGTCCCGCTCGATGCGCGCGGCAAGCCGCCCAAGCTGGGCAAGACGCAGGTGCTGGTGCTCGCCCGGATGGTGCCCGAGCGGCCGGGCGAGCTGCAGCTTGTGGCGCCCGATGCGATGCTGGCGCTCACTCCGGCGCGCGAGGCGACGCTGCGGTCGATCCTCACCGAAACCACCCGCCCCGATGCCCCGCCGCCGATCACCGCGCTGCGCGAAGCGCTGCATGTGACCGGGAACCTTGCAGGCGAGGGCGAAACCCAGCTGTTTCTGGGCACCGCGACAGGGGCGCCGGTCTCGATCTCGGTGCTGCGGCGCCCCGGCCAGCCGACGACCTGGGGGGTGAGCTTCACCGAGATCGTCGATTCCGCCGCGCGCGCGCCGCTGCCTGCAACAATCGCGTGGTACCGGCTCGCCTGCGGCCTCCCGGCGAAGCTACCCGAGCGCGCGAACATCTCCGACACGCTGAACGACCGGCGAATCGCGGCGGAGGATTACGCGCAGGTGCTGGCCGATCTGGGACCGTGCACCCGCAAGCGTCCGAAGAGCTGAAACGCGCGCTGAACCATACTCACCACCGGCGGTTGCGGGGGCGGATCAGCTACCCTAAGGCGCGCCATAAGATTTTACGGGGATCATCATGAGCGAACCTTTGCGCATCGCGCTGGCCGGGCTTGGCACCGTCGGCGGCGGTGTCATCCGGCTGCTGGAGGCCAATGCTGACCTCATCGCGCGGCGTGCGGGCCGCCCGATCACGATCAGCGCGATCAGCGCGCGCAACCGCCATAAGGACCGCGGCGTCGATCTTTCCAGCTACGCGTGGGAAGACGATATGGTGATTCTGGGCGAGCGGCCCGATGTCGACGTGGTGGTCGAGTTGGTCGGCGGCGCGGACGGCCCGGCGCTGGCATTGGCGCGCACGACCTTCGAGGCGGGCAAGGCGCTGGTCACGGCGAACAAGGCGATGGTCGCGCACCATGGGCTGGAACTGGCCGCCAAGGCCGAGGCGGCCAAGGTGGCGTTCAAGTTCGAAGCGGCGGTGGCAGGCGGCATCCCGGTCATCAAGGCGCTGAAGGAAGGCGCGGCAGCCAACCACATCGACCGCATCTACGGGATCCTCAACGGCACCTGCAATTACATCCTCTCGACGATGGAGGACACCGGCCGCGACTTCGCCGATGTGCTGAGCGAAGCGCAGGCCAAGGGCTATGCCGAGAGCGACCCGACGTTCGACATCGACGGCATCGACGCGGCGCACAAGCTGGCGATCCTCTCAAGCATCGCGTTCGGCACCGCGATCGATTTCGGCCCTGTTGCCGCGACCGGCATCCGCCGCGTGCTCGCCGCCGATATCGCGCAGGCCGATGCGCTCGGCTATTACATCCGCCTGATCGGCATGGCGGAGACCGAAGTGGACGAAGCCGGGCAGCGCCGCCTGTTCCAGCGGGTGCATCCGATGCTGGTCCACCGCGATCACCCGCTGGCGCATGTCGACGGCGCGACCAATGCGGTGGTGGCGGAAGGCAACTTCGTGGGCCGGTTGCTGTTCCAGGGCGCGGGCGCGGGCGATGGCCCGACCGCGAGCGCCGTGGTGGCGGATCTGATCGACATCGCGCGCGGGGATATCGGCGCACCGTTCTCGATCCCCGCTGCAGAGCTGGAGAAGGCCGCGCCTGCCAGCAGCGGCCACCGCACCGGCAAGGCCTATCTGCGCTTCACCGTGGCCGACCGCCCCGGCGTGCTGGCCGAGATCACCGCGGCGATGCGCGATGCGGGCGTTTCGATCGAAAGCCTGATCCAGAAAGGGCGCGCCGCGATCGGTTCGACCGAAGCGGTGCTGGTGGCAATGGTCACGCACGAAGGCCCGGAAAGCGCGATCGCCGAAGCGCTGCGGCTGCTCGACGGCTCCCCCAGCCTCGCGGCGCCGCCGCTGGTGATGCACCTGCTCGAGGATTGATCCGTCATGGCGGACCACGCCACGCCCAATCTGCCATCACGCGACTTCGGCGTGACAGCGCGGTTTTATGAGCTGTTCGGGTTCACCGAATCGTGGCGCGACGCAAGCTGGATGATCCTCGAGCGTGGCGGCCTGACGCTTGAGTTCTTTCCCTACCCGGACCTTGATCCGGCAATGAGCTCGTTTGGCAGTTGCCTGCGCCTCGATGACGTCGGGTCTTTCTACAGCGAGCTCAAGGCGGCTGGCATACCCGAATCTACAACAGGCTGGCCACGTCTGCACCGCCCCAAGCGAGAGGCTTGGGGTGGCCTGGTCGGCGCACTGATCGATCCTGACGGCAGTCTGCTGCGGCTGATCCAGGAGGATTGATCCGGCTACGGCGCGCGGATTTCCCCGCGCGCGATCTTGTCGGCGTCCGAATCAGGCGGGGCTTCGGGCAGCTTGGTGATGTCGAAGAAGTACATCGGTGCAGGGGCCGAGCCGAAGCCGATGCAGCCCCGGCTGCAATCGGGCAGGCCGCTGACGTTGGGCGCGCGCGGCAGGCCATCGCGGGTGGATTTCGCCGATTCGAGCTGATCGCGCAGCGGCAACCGCTCCTTCTCGCTTTCAGCGCGCCCGCCGCAGACGATGATCGCGCCGTCCGGCCCGGCTTTCTCGCACTTCTTGGGCTGACCGGCGGTTAGCAGGCGCTGCGCGATCTCGGCGTTGACATCGGTCTGGGCCGAATCCGCCGGCGTATCGGCAGGCGCTTGTGCCGCTGGCGCAGCCGGAGTGGACTGCGCCTGCGCCTGCGCCGTTCCCGTTGCCAGGAATGACAGGTTCACGCATAGGAATGCACGAAACGCGTGCCCGTATACAATTCCGCGCCTCGACAACCCAGCATCCTCCCGTCTAGGGCATGCCCAGCTTTCCGCCAACGAGCCTCAGGAGTCAACGTGACCCAGACCCGCCCCGCCCCCGACGCATCCCAGGTTCTCGACCGCGTTCTCGTCCTCGAAATGGTCCGCGTGACCGAAGCGGCCGCCATCGGGGCCTCCAAGCTGATCGGCCGGGGTGATGAAAAGGCCGCCGACGCCGCCGCGGTAGAAGCCATGCGCGCCGCATTCAACGAGCTGTACATGGACGGCACCGTGGTGATCGGCGAGGGCGAGCGCGACGAGGCGCCGATGCTCTATATCGGCGAGAAAGTCGGCGCGGCGCCGGGCAAGGGGCCGAAGATCGACATCGCGCTCGATCCGCTGGAAGGCACCACGATCACTGCCAAGGCCGGGCCGAACGCGCTCGCCGTGCTGGCCGTCGCCGAAGAGGGCGGCCTGCTCAACGCGCCCGACGTCTACATGGAAAAGCTGGCGGTCGGCCCGGGCTATCCCGAGGGCATCATCGACCTCAACAAAACGCCGGGCGAGAACGTCTGTGCCGTCGCGAAGGCCAAGGGTGTCGATCCCAGCGACATCATCGTCTGCGTGCTCGACCGCCCGCGCCATGCCGAGCTGATCGCCGAACTGCGCGCGCTCGGCTGTGGCATCAGCCTCATTCCGGACGGCGACGTGGCGGGCGTGATCGCGGTGACCAACGAGGACACCGGCATCGACCTCTACATGGGCACCGGTGGTGCGCCGGAAGGCGTGCTCGCCGCGGCGGCGCTGCGCTGCGTCGGCGGGCAGTTCAAGGGCCGCCTGCTGTTCCGCAACGATGACGAGAAGGCCCGCGCGCGCAAGTGGGGCATCACCGATCTGAACTATGTCTACGACCTCAAGGAACTGGCGAAGGGCGACTGCATCTTCGCGGCGACGGGCGTGACCGACGGTTCGCTGCTGGCGGGCGTCAAGACCAACAAGAACGGCGTGATGACGACCGAGAGCGTGGTGATGCGCGCCAGCTCGGGCACCGTGCGCTGGGTCAAGGGGGAACACCGCAAGCAGCGTTGATGACCGCAGAGCCCCGAAGAGGGCTGGCGGGAATGGAGAGGGACGGGATATGAAAGGCATCGCGGAATTCGAGGCCGTTGTCGCGGCGGCCAACCTGCCGGGTGCGGTGGCGCTGATCACCGACAGCAAGGACACGCGCTATGTGCACGTGTCGGGCATGGCCGATGCCGTGAACGGCGTGCCGATGCGCGAGGATACGCTGTTCCAGATCGCCTCGATGACCAAGGCGCTGACCAGCGTGGCGGTGCTGCAGCTGGTCGAGCGCGGCAAGCTCGATCTCGATGCGCCGGTCGGGGCGATCCTGCCCGAACTGGCCGAGCCGCAAGTGCTCGACGGGTTCGGCGAGGACGGCGGGGCGATCCTGCGCCCGGCGAGCACACCGGTGACGCTGCGCCACCTGCTGCTGCACACTTCGGGCTGCGGCTATACCTTCATGAATGCCGATCTGCTGCGCCACGCGATGGCGAGCGGCAAGATGGCGGCGGGCAAGCGCGCCAGCCTTGATCTGCCGTTGCTGTTCGATCCGGGAACGCAGTGGCAATACGGCGTCGGGATCGACTGGGCGGGCCTCGCGGTGGAGGCCGTGACCGGCATGACGCTGGGCGAATTGTTCGAGAAGGAAATCACCGGGCCGCTCGGAATGACCCAGACCCGCTTCCGCGCCGAGTGGGATGCGGATGCGGCGCAAGTCCATGTGCGCGAGGGCGATGGTTTCAAGACGCAGGGCATGGTGCTCGGCGGCGGCGAGTACCACAACGGCGGCGGCGGCCTGTCCTCGACGGCAGGTGACTACGCCCGGTTCCTGCGGATGATCCTGCGCGGCGGCGAGCTCGACGGCGTTCGCGTGCTGTCGCCGGAAATGGCACAGATCGCGCGCGTGGACGCGCTGCCGGAGCACCTCTCGGCGGGCGAGATGACCACCGCGATGCCGAGCTTTGCCAGCGCCTTCAATCCTCTGCCCGATCAGCGCGGCGGGTGGACGCTGGGCGGCTTCCTCGTCAACACCGAGACGGGTCCGGCCGGGCGTTCACCGGGCAGCTTGCACTGGGCGGGGATTTTCAACTGCTACTACTGGATCGACACCGAGCGCGATTTCGCCGGGGTTGTCCTTGCGCAGATCGCACCGTTCGCCGATCCGGGCGTGCTGGACAGCTTCGCCGCGCTCGAGCGGATGGCCTGCGCGAACGCCTGAGACGGGGCCGAAGCGCGTCAGCTCGCCAGCGCGAGCGGCAGGGGCTCGGATGGGACATCGACCGCGGACTTGCGCCGCACCGTATCGGGCGCGGCAATCGCGGGGGGACGGTGCGCCACGTTGCGGGTGCGGAAGGTCTTGACCAGGTCGTTGAGACGCAAGGCTTCGGCAGCGAGGCTGCGCGTGGCGGCGGAGGACTCCTCGACCATCGCGGCGTTCTGCTGGGTCATGCGGTCCATCTCGCCCATCGCCGCATTGATCTGGGTGAGGTTGGCGGCCTGACGCGACGCAGAGCCGGCGATGCTCCCCGTGAGCGCACTGATCTCGCCGATCCGCCGCACGATCGCCTCGAGCCGGGTGCCGCTCTCGCGGACGAGTTCGACGCCGGTGGCGACCTGCTCGCCGCTCGTGGTGATGAGCGCCTTGATGCTCTGCGCGGCATCGGCGCTGCGCTGGGCGAGCGCGCGCACTTCGGTGGCGACGACGGCAAAGCCCTTGCCGGCCTCGCCCGCACGCGCCGCCTCGACCCCGGCGTTGAGCGCCAGCAGGTTGGTCTGGAAGGCGATTCCGTCGATGACGCTGATGATCTGGCCGATTTCCTGCGCGGAATGCTCGATCGCGGCCATCGCTTCGATCGCGCGGCGCACGACCTCGCCGCCTTCGCCCGCCTCACGGTCGGCCTGCGTGATCGTCGAGCTGACAGCCTGCGCGCCGGTGGCGGTTTCATGGACAATGCCGGTAACCGCATCCATCGCCCGCGCGGTTTCGGCGATGCGCGCGGCCTGGGCTTCGTTACGCAGCGCGAGATCGTGGGCGGCGGCGCCGATCTCGGCAATGCTGCCCTGCACGCTGGCGGTGCCGATGCGGACAATGCGCAGGGCTTCGGCGAGCGACGACACCGCCGCATTGTAGTTTTCACGCAGCGTTTCGTAGGCAGGCGGGAAGGGTGTGGTGAGTTGGTGCTCGAGATCCTTGGCTGCGAGCCGGGCGAGTCCGGCGGAAAGCGCCTCGACCACCGCCGTCTGCGCGACAGCGGCCTGCTGCCGCCATTCCTCGGCCTCGCGAAAGACCTGCATGGCGCGTGTTACCTGGCCGATCTCGTCGGTCCGCTCGGTGCCTTCGATGACTACGCCGGTATCGCCATCGGCCATGCGCTGCATGGTGGATGCGGTTTCGACGAGCGGAGAGACAACCAGCTTCTGGGCTGCACGCGCAGTCCACAGGATCAGTCCGAGCATTCCCAGCGCCAGCACCGCCAGCCCTGTCAGCGCCAAGGCGGTGAGCTGTGTGTTGCTGCGGGCAGTATCGGCGCTGTAGCTGCGGCTGAGCGCGACGATGCTGCGCACCTGCTCGCGCTGGACGCCGTAGATCGGCGCGATGTCCATCGTGAAGGCTGCGTTCATGGCCTCACGGTTGCCGCTGGTCACGGCGGGCAGGAACTTGCTGTCCATCACCTGCCAGAACTTGTCGGCTGCCGCGATGGTATCGTTCAGCGGCTGGCGGAGCTGCTCAGGGACCGGCGCGGTCTTCCAGTAGACCTTGCGCGCCTCGAACTCGGCGCGTTCGTCCTTGAGCTCGCTGAGATAGGGGCCGGCGCGGTCAGGATTGTGTACGATCAGCGATGCGTTGAGATAGGGCTCGACGACGAAAGCCGGGGGCGGGAGCACGTCGGCGAGGATCTCCGCCTGCAGGGCGCTGCCTTGAGTCATCGGGCCATCGGCGCGGATCGCGTAGACCACCGCCGAAGCGAGTGCGATCATCGCCATGAGCAGACCGATGAGAAGCCGCGCGCCGCCACGCGCCTTGTCGCTGAGCATTACACCGCCGAGCATGCCGAAAGACTCCGAAACGGGACCTACCGGAAGGAGAAGTCCGCGTTCGGTTCCTAGCAGCCAAGCCCTTGCCAGCGGGCACCCGGCAGCCCTGACGGAACTACGTAGCGTGCTCGTGAGAAACCAAAAACCCCGCCGGCCGAGGCCGACGGGGTTTCAGGTGTATCAGCAGAGTGAACTCAGCCGATCAGGCCTCGTCACCCTCGATCAGGTAATCACCGGCATCGGCGTCGAGACCATGGGTCTCGCCCTCGACCGCCGCGAGCGGATCGTCGCCGATCGCTGCTTCGGGGCCCTGTGCCAGCTCAGCGGCATGCTCTTCGGCCGCGGAGCTGGGCGCGATGAGCGATTCCTGGAGCTTGCGATAGGAGGCCCGCAGCGCTGCATCACGGCTGGTCGCCGCGACGCGCAGGCGGTTCATGCCCGCGCCGGTACCGGCGGGGATGAGGCGGCCGACGATCACGTTCTCCTTGAGGCCAATCAGCGAGTCCTTCTTGCCCTCGACCGCCGCCTGCGTGAGCACGCGGGTGGTCTCCTGGAACGAGGCCGCCGAGATGAACGAACGCGTCTGCAGCGAGGCCTTGGTGATGCCGAGCAGCACCGGCTTGCCTTCGGCCGGAACCATGCCCGGCGCCAGCTTGGCGTTGTATTCGTTCATTTCCTCGAGGTCGATCTGCTCGCCGGGCAGCAGCGTGGTATCGCCGCCATTGGTGATCTCGACCTTCTGCAGCATCTGGCGAACGATCACCTCGATGTGCTTGTCGTTGATCTTCACGCCCTGCAAGCGATAGACTTCCTGGATTTCGGCGACGAGGTATTCGGCCAGAGCCTCGACCCCGAGCACTTCCAGAATGTCGTGCGGGTTGGGCGAGCCCGAGATCAGGTTGTCGCCCTTCTTGACCCAGTCGCCTTCCTGGACGTCGATCACCTTCGACTTGGGGATCAGGTACTCGACCGGTTCGCCTTCCTCGGGGATGATCGCGATCTTGCGCTTGGCCTTGTAGTCGCGGACGAATTCGATGCGGCCCGAAATCTTCGCGATGATCGCGTTGTCCTTCGGGATGCGCGCTTCGAACAGTTCGGCGACGCGCGGCAGACCGCCGGTGATGTCGCGGGTCTTGGCGGCTTCGCGGCTGGCGCGCGCCAGCACGTCACCGGCCTGGACCGTCTGGCCATCCTCGACCGACAGCGTGGTGCCCGGCGCCATCAGATAGCGCGCGGTTTCACCCGAGTTCTCGTCGAGCAGGGTCAGGCGTGGACGCAGGTCTTCCTTCTTGCCGCGCCCGCCGGCCCGGTTCTCGGTCACGACGCGCTGGGCAATGCCGGTCGCATCGTCGACCAGTTCGGTCAGGGTGCGGCCGTCGATGAGGTCCTGATAGCGCACCACGCCCGGCTTGTCGGTGATCACCGGCAGGGTGAACGGGTCCCATTCGGCAAGGCGTTCGCCCTGCTTCACGGTGGCGCCGTTCTCGTGGAGCAGGTGCGTACCATAGGGCACGCGGTGCATCGCGCGCTCGCGGCCTTCGGTGTCCATCACCACGATCTCGCCGTTGCGTGCCAAGCTGAGGCGGCGGCCACGCGAATCCGTGATCGTCGGGATGTCGCGGTAGACCACGGTACCATCGCACAGCGATTCGAGGTTCGACTGCTCGTTCACCTGCGCCGCGCCGCCGATGTGGAACGTACGCATGGTGAGCTGCGTGCCCGGCTCGCCGATCGACTGCGCCGCGATGACGCCGACGGCCTCACCGATGTTGACCGGCGTACCGCGCGCGAGATCGCGCCCGTAGCAGGTGCCGCAGACGCCGACTTGCGCCGCGCAGACCAGCGGCGAGCGGATGCGCGCCGACTGGACGCCAGCCGCTTCGATGCGGGCGATGGCGGCTTCGTCGAGCAGGGTGCCCTTGGGGTAGATCACGATGCCGGTCTTGGCTTCGATCAGGTCCTCGGCGAGGGTACGGCCGAGGATGCGCTCGCCGAGCGAGGCGATCGTCGAACCGCCCTGCACGATCGCGCGCATTTCGAGCGCGCGCTCGGTGCCGCAATCGTCGACGGTGACGACGCAGTCCTGCGACACGTCGACCAGACGGCGGGTGAGGTAACCCGAGTTGGCGGTCTTCAGCGCGGTGTCCGCGAGACCCTTGCGGGCGCCGTGGGTCGAGTTGAAGTATTCAAGGACGGTCAGACCTTCCTTGAAGTTCGAGATGATCGGCGTTTCGATGATCTCGCCCGACGGCTTGGCCATGAGGCCGCGCATGCCGGCAAGCTGCTTCATCTGCGTCGGCGAACCACGCGCGCCCGAGTGGCTCATCATGTAGATCGAGTTGACCGGCTTCTCGCGGCCATGCTCGTCCATCGGGGTGGCGCGGATCTCGTCCATCATGGCGGCCGCGACCTGATCGCCGCAGCGGCTCCAGGCGTCGATCACCTTGTTGTACTTTTCCTGCTGGGTGATCAGACCGTCCTGGTACTGCTGCTCGTAATCGGCGACGAGTTCCTTGGTCTCCGCCACCAGCGCGTCCTTGCTGTCGGGGATGATCATGTCGTCCTTGCCGAACGAGATGCCCGCCTTGAACGCGTTGCGGAAGCCCAGCGCCATGATCGCGTCCGCGAACAGCACCGTGTCCTTCTGGCCGGTGTGGCGATAGACTTGGTCGATGACGTCGGCGATTTCCTTCTTGGTGAGCAGGCGGTTGACCAGCTCGAAGGGCACCGTGTGGCTCTTGGGGAGGCACTCGCCGATGAGCATGCGGCCCGGCGTCGTCTCATAGCGCTTGAGGTACTGCTTGCCGTTCTCGTCGGTCTGCGGGACGCGCGCGATGATCTTCGAGTGCATCGTCACGGCCCCGGCATAGAGCGCCTGATGCACTTCGGCCATGTCGGCCAGCATCATGCCCTCGCCCGGCTCGCCCTTGCGGTCCATCGAGAGGTAGTAGAGACCCAGCACCATGTCCTGCGAGGGCACGATGATCGGCTTGCCGTTGGCGGGCGAGAGGATGTTGTTGGTCGACATCATCAGCACGCGCGCTTCGAGCTGGGCTTCCAGCGAAAGCGGCACGTGGACGGCCATCTGGTCACCGTCGAAGTCGGCGTTGAACGCCGAGCAGACGAGCGGGTGGAGCTGGATCGCCTTGCCTTCGATCAGCACGGGCTCGAACGCCTGGATGCCGAGGCGGTGGAGCGTCGGCGCGCGGTTGAGCATCACCGGGTGCTCGCGGATCACCTCGTCAAGGATGTCCCAGACTTCCTTGCGCTCCTTCTCGACCCACTTCTTGGCCTGCTTGAGGGTCATCGAGAGACCCTTGGCATCGAGGCGGGCGTAGATGAACGGCTTGAACAGTTCGAGCGCCATCTTCTTGGGCAGGCCGCACTGGTGCAGCTTGAGTTCGGGACCGGTCACGATGACCGAACGGCCCGAATAGTCGACCCGCTTGCCGAGCAGGTTCTGGCGGAAGCGGCCCTGCTTGCCCTTGAGCATGTCGGACAGCGACTTCAGCGGACGCTTGTTGGCGCCGGTGATGATACGGCCGCGGCGGCCGTTGTCGAACAGCGCGTCGACCGCTTCCTGCAGCATGCGCTTTTCGTTGCGCACGATGATGTCGGGCGCGCGCAGCTCGATCAGGCGCTTCAAACGGTTGTTGCGGTTGATGACGCGGCGATAGAGGTCGTTGAGGTCCGACGTCGCGAAACGGCCACCATCGAGCGGCACCAGCGGGCGCAGTTCGGGCGGGATGACCGGGATCACGTCGAGGATCATCCATTCGGGGCGGTTGCCCGAATCGATGAACGATTCGACGACCTTGAGGCGCTTGATGATCTTCTTGGGCTTCAGCTCGCTCTTGGTGGTGGCGAGCTCCTCCATCAGGTCCTTGCGTTCCTGCTCGAGGTCGAGGTCCATCAGCATCTGCTTGACCGCCTCGGCGCCGATACCGGCGGAGAACGCGTCCTCGCCGTACTCGTCCTGCGCGTCGAGCAGCTCGTCTTCGGTGAGGAGCTGGTAGCGCTCGAGCGGGGTGATGCCCGGCTCGATCACGACGTAGCTTTCGAAGTAGAGGATGCGCTCAAGCTGCTTGAGCTGCATGTCGAGCAGCAGGCCGATGCGGCTGGGCAGCGACTTCAGGAACCAGATGTGCGCGACCGGGGCGGCCAGCTCGATGTGGCCCATGCGCTCGCGGCGCACCTTGGTGACGGTGACTTCGACGCCGCACTTTTCGCAGACGACGCCCTTGTACTTCATGCGCTTGTACTTGCCGCACAGGCACTCGTAGTCCTTCACCGGGCCGAAGATGCGCGCGCAGAACAGGCCGTCACGCTCGGGCTTGAACGTGCGATAGTTGATCGTTTCCGGCTTCTTGATCTCGCCGAAGGACCAGCTGCGGATGCGCTCGGGGCTCGCCAGACCGATCTGGATCTGGTCGAAGGTCTCGGGCTTGGCGATCTGGTTGGTGAACTTGGTAAGGTCGTTCATTTTTCGCTCCAGTTCCCCTCCCGCTGGCGGGAGGGGTTAGGGGAGGGCATGTTCGGTTGAGGAGGTGCTTGCCCTAACAGGGCCCCCCCCCCCCCCCCCCCC
>NZ_LJHZ01000058.1:0-3206 GCF_001296055.1 Novosphingobium sp. AAP93 | reverse complement strand
GGGGGGGGGGGGGGGGGGGGGGGCATGTTGGCAAACGGAACATGCCCCACCCCAACCCCTCCCCTGAAGGGGAGGGGCTATGGGAGAGGAAGAGCCCAATGGCCGAATACACGCAGATCCTGCTCGATGTGGCTGACGGTGTCGCAACGCTGACGCTCAATCGTCCGCACAAGATGAACGCGTTCACGCGCACGATGATGGACGAGATGGTCGCCGCGTTCGATGAGACCGACGCCGACGACAGCGTGAAAGCGGTGATCGTGACGGGGGCGGGCGAGAAGGCGTTCTGCGCGGGCGCGGACCTGACGCCCGACAACGGCGCGCGGCCCTTCTCCGATCCGACCGAAGTGACGGACCTTTCCGACACCCGCGTGCGCGACAGCGGCGGCATGCTGACCTTGCGCATGTTCAATTCGCAGAAACCGGTGATAGGCGCGATCAATGGCGCGGCAGTCGGCATCGGCGCGACGATGCAGCTGCCGATGGACATCCGCCTCGCCAGCACCTCGGCGCGTTTCGGCTTCGTCTTCGCCCGGCGCGGGATCGTGCCCGAGGCGGCCTCGAGCTGGTTCCTGCCGCGCCTCGTCGGCATGAGCACGGCGCTCGAATGGTGCATGACGGGCCGCGTGTTCGGGGCGGAGGAAGCGCACGCAGCGGGCCTAGTGCGCTCGCTCCACGCGCCGGACGAGCTGCTGTCCGCCGCCCATGCGCTGGCGCGCGAGATTGCCGACAACACTAGCGCCGTCTCGGTCGCGATGACGCGCGCGATGCTGTGGCGCAATTCGGCGACGCCGCATCCGATGCATGCGCACCGCGTCGACAGCCGCGCGATCTATCAGCTTTCGCGCGGGGCCGATGCGAGAGAAGGTGTGGCCAGCTTTCTGGAAAAGCGCGCTCCGGCCTACCCGGGCCGCGTTTCTTCCGATATGCCGGGGTTTTACCCGTGGTGGGAAGAACCGGTCTGGGAATGAAAGAGCAGACGAACGTGGCAAGTGCGGGGGAAACCGGCGGGGAGCAGGCCGGCGCAAGGGAACTGCTTCTGGAAACCGCCTCGCAGATCATGCGCGAGGGGGACCAGGTCGATATCTCGCTGTCCGAGCTGTCGCTGCGCTCGGGGCTCAATTCCGCGCTCGTGAAATACTACTTCGGCAACAAGGCCGGGATGCTGGGCGAATTGCTCGACCGCGACATGGTGGCGATCATCAAGTCGGTCGAAGCGCTGCTGGCCAAGGATCACATGAGCCCGGAGGCCAAGCTCAGGCAGCATATCGCCCGCTGCGTCGATACCTATTTCGCGTTCCCCTATCTCAACCGCCTCTTGATGCGGCTGGTGCGCGACAGCGATCCGTCCGAAGCGAAACGGATTGCCGACAAGTACCTCATGCCGCTCAACAAGGCCTATGACCGGCTCATCAGCGACGGGGTGAAGGCCGGCGTGTTCCGTCCGATCGATCCGCAGCTGTTCTATTTCACCGTGACGGGCGCGGCGGACCGGTTCTTCTCGGCGCGGCTCGTGCTGCGGCACTGCTTTGATCAGGACACGCTGACCGAGGAACTGCGCGACCGCTACCGCGAGCATACGGTCGATTTCATCATGGCGGGTATTCTGGCGCGGTGACCCGGGCGGTGGCAGGCGGAGTCATCTTTGCTTGCGCGGCGCGGCGGCTGGCCTAGAAACAGGGTTATGTCTGACGCGCAAACCCGCCCCGAGAACACCAGACTGTCTGATTTCATACCCTACCGCCTTGCGATCACGTCGAACGCGGTCAGCAGCCTGATTTCAGGCGAGTATCACAGCGAATTTGGCCTCAAGATCCCTGAATGGCGGATCATGGCGGTGCTGGGCGATGCCGGACCGCTGACGCAGCGCGATCTTGTCCGCGCGACTCTGATGGACAAGGTGGCGGTCAACCGCGCCTGCAAGATGCTCGGCGAACGCGGCCTCGTCGCGCGCACACCCAACGATGCGGACGGGCGCTCGCACCACTTGTGGCTGACCGATGAGGGCCGCGCGATGTACGACCGCATCTGGCCCAACGCGTTCTCGACCTACGAGAAGATCTTTGCCGCGCTTTCGCCCACGGAGACGGCAAAGCTGAGGGCGCTGCTCGACAAGCTGTTCAATGCGGTGCGCACCATCGAAGGGGAGAGCCCATGAAACTGGCAAGCCTGCCGCAGCGGCGCGACGGCCGCCTTATCGTCGTGTCTGATGATCTCGCGTGGTACGCCGATGCCGATCACATCGTGCCGACCCTGCAGGGCCTGCTCGACGAGTGGGACCGCTACGCGCCCTATCTCGAAGCGCTGTCGATAGAGCTGGAACACGGCGCGATCCCGAGGAAGCGATTCCACGAGCGCGAGGCGGCGGCGCCCTTGCCGCGCGCGTTCCAGTGGGCGGACGGCAGCGCCTACGTCAATCACGTCGAACTCGTGCGCAAGGCGCGGGGGGCGGAACTGCCGGCGAGCTTCTGGACCGATCCGCTGATGTACCAGGGCGGCAGCGACGATCTGCGCGGTGCGCGCGATCCGATCGCGCTCGCGGACGAAAGCTGGGGCTGCGATCTCGAAGCCGAGGTCGTGGTGGTGACGGGGGATGTGCCGCAGGGCGTCTCGGCGCAGGCGGCGCTTGGCCACATCCGGCTGGTCGGGCTCGTCAACGATGTCTCGCTCAGGGGGCTGATCCCGGACGAGCTCGCCAAGGGCTTCGGCTTTGTCCAGTCGAAGCCCGCCAGCCATTTCTCGCCCGTGTTCGCGACGCCGGACAGCCTCGGCGCCGCGTGGTCAGGCGGCAAGCTGCACCTGCCGCTGCATATCGACGTAAACGGACGCCCGTTCGGGCGGCTGGCGACGGGCGAGGACATGACCTTCGATTTCGGCCAGCTGATCGCGCATCTTGCCAGGACTCGGCGCATCGGCGCGGGTTCGATCATCGGTTCCGGCACGGTCTCGAACCGCGATGCCGATGGGAAGGGCGATTACACCGCGGGCCGCCCGGTGCGCGAGGGCGGGCGCGGTTATGCGTGCATCGCCGAACAGCGCATGGTCGAGACGATCCGCAGCGGGGCGGCGGTCACACCGTTCCTGAAGCACGGCGATACGGTGCGGATCGCCGCCAAGGATGCCAAGGGTCACGCCGTGTTCGGCGCAATCGAGCAGACGGTGGTGAAGGCTTAGGGAAGACCCCCTCCGCCCGCCTGCGGCGGGGG